>NZ_CP058306.1:2700000-3000000 GCF_013389595.1 Flavobacterium sp. I3-2 | reverse complement strand
GTTCCATTTATCCAAAGTTCTCCGATATCATCTAATGCATTTACAGCCACGGAATAGTACCCGCTTGTAAAACCACTTCTTTTAGCGCTCCATGAAAAATAATTTACATCTACAGTACACCCTTGGTATCCTTGAGCACTTGAAGGTGAATTGTGAGTCGACCACTGACTACGTGTATCAAAATTTAATTCATTAATAACATAGAAACCTGCATAATTGGAGTTCCAAGAATTTTCAATGTTAGGACCAGAATTCCAAGCATAAAAATTCCATACGTTATCACCAAATACCGTTGGATCACCTACTGATAATGTAGTTGGTTCTGTAATTATTACTTGATTACTAACTAAACAGTTATTTGCATCTTTAACAGTAACGGTATAAGTTCCTGCTGCTAGTCCAGTTGCTGTTGCCGCAGTTCCTCCAGAAGGAGCCCATGAATAGCTATATCCAGGAGTTCCACCTGTAACGTTTACAGTTGCAGAACCATTAGCACCACCATTACAAGAAACATTAGTTTTAGATGTTACTGCTGAAAGTACAGTTGGTTGATTAATGGTAAAGGTTCTAGTGGCTTGGCATGCATTCGCATCGGTTACCGTCACCGTATAAGTTCCTGCAGAAAGCCCCGTTGCAGTGGCAGTTGTTTGAGCAGGAGTGGTGTTCCAAGAGTAGGTGTAAGTAGGAGTTCCTCCAGTTGGCGCTACTGTTGCTGTACCATTCGCGCCTCCATTGCAGGATACGTTGGTGTTGCCTCCTCCAGTTAATACGTTTAAAGGAGCAACTGGCTGACCAACTGTTATATTGTTTATTATGGAGTTGCAATTATTTGTGTCCGTAATTGTAACAGAATAAGTGCCAGCAGTAAGATTTGTTCTATCCTGAGTTGTTATTCCAGCTCCCCAATTATATGTATAAGAACCGCTACCGCCAGTCGGTGATATATCTATTGAGCCATTATTTCCACCATAGCAGCTCACGTCAGTAATAGTAACTCCTGTTATTATAACAGAGTTTTGAGTTATAGTAAAGTTTTTTTGTATTGAAGTTCCTTCATTATCTGTAATTGTAACAGTATAATTAGTTGGGGATAAGCCACTGGCAGTCGCTCCAGTTCCTCCCGATGGAGACCATAAATAGGTATATGGAGTTTTTCCTCCTGAAGGTACAACTGTTGCCGTTCCGTTGCTTATACCATTACAAGCAATTGTTTGCGATTGTGTAGCAGATAAAGCTACATTGGTTGTAAATGAGACTGTACTTCCATAAGATGTTTCTACTGAATTCTGTGTATATGCTCTGTAATATATTGTTGTTCCAGCAGGTAGTCCAGTAGCATTTACAGTAAAAGAACCAGTGCCATTAAGTGTCGCTGCTACTTTTGTTACGCCAATACCACCAATGACAGGATTTGTAGTTAACGACCAAACAATACCTCTATCTAAAACACTAGTATCACCGCCATTATCGTTTGTGCCTCCTAATGTAGCTGTATGTGCTCCAAAATTTGTTACAGAAGTATTTGTTGTTGCTGTGGGTACTGATGTACAAGTTACATTTGGAGTATAGTTGCTGGGTAAAATTCCCTGTGTGCCCGAAGGATTAGTAGTCGTTGATGTAAAAGTCCAGTTAGTGTAGGTATTAATACTTGTTCTAATTTGAGTAGCTGTGCCGGTTAAAGTTCCAGAATATTTTGCATAATATTGACTAGGTTCTGGTCCACCGGGAAATAATGATACACAATTTACACCATTTGTTAATCCTTGAGGTAGAATACTTTCCGAACCACCAAGATAATTTGTTTCTAAAGAATTATTCCATTTAGTCGTACCGTCATAATTACTTGCATTATAATCACCATGTACACCAGCTAAAAAAGTTATGGTTACTGGTGAAATTGTAGGTCTCATGGCATTGCCAATACTTTGATACGCTAGCATCTGGTCTCCTGCGGCTAAGTTAAAACTGTAAACAGGTCCTTCTGGATTAATTACAAAATCAGCTGTTGATCCGCCTGTTACTGTAAAAACATTGTTTGTTGCAGTTTCGATAACAGAGATGATTTTTCCACAGGTCACACCAGAAGGTATCGTCCATCTGATATGTGGTTCACCACTGCCTATCCAGCCATTTGCGGAGAGACCTTCTTCAGTGAAGTAAACAACTTCTCCAGCAGGTAGATTTTTTAGGGCTATAAAGCTGAAACCATCTAAGCCTCCTATATCAAAGCCTATAAAAGCGATGTCACCAGGTCCTAAAGTAGTCTGTCCTTTTACATTTTGATGAATACCAAAAATGCAAAATAGCGTTAAAAATAAAAGTAATTTTTTTTTCATATTTTAAAAATTGAAGTTTAGTATTGAGATTTAAATAAATTAATAGCTTTAATCAAATAAACCGAGAAATCTTTTGGTTAAGAATTTCTCGGTTAAACAACAGATATTTAAGCGTTTTTAATTAAATCTTTTTTACAAATAAAAAATTGAAAACAATTAGGTAATAATTTTTCATAAAAGTAAAAAAAACTATTTTTCTTTTTTTTAATAGGGGGGAGACAAATAGGAGACAAATAAGTTTTTTGTTTTAATTTGTTGTTAATCAGGTGTTTTTTTTGTATGTGTTAACTGTTTTTATATTCAAAATAACTGCTTTTTATCGAAAGTTGTTTTAAAAAAATCTATTTAGGATTAATAAATTTGACTAAAATAAAATGTAGAAGTTTATAATTTCTACTATTTTTAGGATATAAAAAAACGAGGAATTTCAATTAAGAAATATCCTCGTTATAAAAATTAAAAATGTTTGATTTATTTTTTAATGATTTTAATAAATTGTTGTTTCGATTCGGTTTTAAGTTGAATCATATAAGTCGCAGTACTTAAATCAGATAAATCCACTTCGATGTTTTGACTGCTAGTAAATACTGATTTTACGTTTCTTCCAGTTAAATCAAACACATCAACTTGAATGATGTTTTCAAAATAAACAATGTTTAATTTATCGTTAACCGGATTCGGATAATATTTTAGTTTATCCATTTCAAATGCATCGTTAGATAAATAAACATCCACGGTTACAGCAAAAGGTAAACTCGGACATCCGTTTGTTCCAATATTTACTGCATAATATGTCGTTCCGTTAACTAACGGCATGTTTGGAGATAATGGATTCGTACTCGTTATTGCATCATTTTCTGTAATATACCAAACTGCAGTTGTAGGATTAATTAAAATTTGATTTATAACCGAACCTTCAACAAATGATTGTGGAGAAATACCCGTTGGACTTTCTGGTAAATCTTTAATCACAACGGATACAGCAGCTCTTGCAGTTTCACAATTATACTGACTTTTTGAAACAAAGTAAGTTCCTGTTGTTAGTGAATCGTAAGGCTGTAATTCATTTGGATTCGATGGTGAATTATACCATTTATAAGTTACTCCAGTTGGTGTAGGAATATATAAATCTGAAACCTGTGCACTTCCACAAAATTCAAAATTGCCTATATTCGGTGGACTTAAATTAATGATTCTAGCAGTTACAGCTTTTCTTTCAGAAATACAAGCGCCAACTTTTTGTGCAACATAGTAAGTTGCATTTGCTAAAGCTGTTGATGTTGGTAATACCGTATTTGAATATGATGTTGTGTACCAAATTAACTCCGCGCCAGTAATGGCATTAATTTGTAAATCAGCAATCGTTGCATTTCCACAAAAAGTTTGAATACTATCTCCCGTTGGTAAAGTAGGAGGCGTTGAAATTTGAACTGTTACTTGTGTTCTAAGTTCACTTTCGCATCCATTAATTGTTTGAGTTGCAAAATAGGTACTTGCATTTGTTAAATAAGTATTTTCATTTAATTCAGTAGTAGAATTTATTGAAGCATACCATTTAATATTTGAACCAGAAATCTCAATGTTTGAAATTTTAGAATTAGTATTTGAACAAAATTCTTGAATAGCGTTTGCTGTTGGCGCTATCGGATTTGGAGTAATCGTAACGATAACTTCTGTTCTTTCAGATTCACAATTCGAAACGGTTTGTGAAACAAAATAACTTTTTGTAGTTAAAACAGTTGTTGAAGGTAAAGCATTTCCACCTGTTGCTACATCATACCATTTTAAATTAGTTCCTGTAGCTACTAAATCCGCAATCGTTTTGTTTTCAGCAAAACAGAATGTTTGAGCAATTGCCGTTGGAGCCATCGGATTTGGAGTAATCGTAACAACAACTTCTGTTCTTTCAGATTCACAATTCGAAACCGTTTGCGAAACAAAATAACTTCCTGTAGTTAAAACAGTTGTTGGAGTTAAAGCAGTTCCACCTGTTGCTACGTCATACCATTTGATATTTGAACCTATTGCAACTAAATCTCCAATTGTTTTGTTTTCAGCAAAACAAAATGTTTGAGCAGTTGCTGTTGGAGCCATCGGATTTGGAGTAATCGTAACGATAACTTCTGTTCTTTCAGATTCACAATTCGAAACCGTTTGTGAAACAAAGTAACTTTTCGTAGCTAACATAGTTGTTGGAACTAAAGCGTTTCCACCTGTTGCTACGTCATACCATTTTACATCAATTCCTGTTACAACTAAATCAGCAATCGTTTTGTTTTCAGCAAAACAAAATGTTTGAGCAGTTGAAGTTGGAGCATTCGGATTTGGAGTAATCGTAACGATAACTTCAGTTCTTTCAGATTCACAATTCGAAACGGTTTGCGAAACAAAGTAGCTTTTTGAAGTTAAAACAGTTGTTGCATCTAATACATTTCCACCTGTTGCTACATCATACCATTTTAAATTAGTTCCTGTTGCAACTAAATCTGCAATCGTTTTGTTTTCAGCAAAACAGAATGTTGCAGCTGTCGCCGTTGGAGCCACTGGATTCGGTGTAATTGTAACGATTACTTCTGTTCTTTCAGATTCACAATTCGAAACGGTTTGTGAAACAAAATAAGTTTTTGAAGTTAAAACAGTTGTTGCATTTAATACATTTCCACCTGTTGCTGCGTCATACCATTTGATATTTGAACCTATTGCAACTAAATCTCCAATTGTTTTGTTTTCAGCAAAACAAAATGTTTGAGCAACTGCTGTTGGTGCATTCGGGTTTGACGTAATCGTAACGATAACTTCTGTTCTTTCTGATTCACAATTCGAAACCGTTTGTGAAACAAAATAACTTTTTGAAGTTAAAACAGTTGTTGAAGCTAAAGCGTTTCCACCTGTTGCTTCATCATACCATTTTAAATTAGTTCCTGTTGCAACTAAATCTGCAATCGTTTTGTTTTCAGCAAAACAGAATGTTTGTGCACTAGCTGTAGGCGCAGGTGTATTATTAATGGTTACCACAACAGCTGTTCTATTACTTTCGCAAGCGTTTAAAGTTTGGCTTACATAATAGGTTCCAGATGTTAAGACAGTTGTTGAAGCTAAAGGCGTTCCACCTGTAGCAGCATTATACCATTTGATGTTTGAACCTGTTGCTGTTAAGCTAGCAATGGTTGCACCCGTACAAAATGTTTGTGAAGTTGATGTAGGTGCATGGGTTTCATTAATGGTTACTACTACTTCCGTACGGGGTGAGGTACATCCTGTTTCAAAAATCCAGTTGTAATATCCCATATAATAAGAAGGAAGGTATTCATTGCCTGTAATAGAAGCTACTGCTGAACTATAAGGATAAGAGGCACCATTCGTATTTCTCAATATTCCATCAGAAGGTAAAGTGGTTTCTATTACATAGGTTCCTGGTAGTAATTGAAGATCAATAGGAACTACTTGTTTTACAGTTCTGTTTGCTCCAACGGTGGTATAATCAATGGTACCAACGGTTGCGGAACCTGTTGCTCCTCTTTGTTTAAAGATCATTCTACCAGTTTGTCCGGCAGTAGAAGGATAGATATCAATACTCTTTAATTTTGTTGGTTCAAAAATAGTAAAATACACATCCCATTCTGTACTCCAATTGCCTGATGTTGTACTTACTGCTGCCGCATTTAACGGACCCGTTGATTCAAGAGAAGACACTTGATACCAGAATGAAGAAGTAGCAGATACGGTTGTTGTATAGGTATTTCCTGAATGGATTGGAGTTGTTGATGTTGCTGAATTGTACCAATTCACGATTCCTTGTGTATTTACTTCTAAAGTAACCTCATGAGAATCACAGAACGATAAATCTGAAGCACTTGTGGTTAATTCATATTCCAGAAGATTACATAATGTAGTAAAAGATATTCCACTCCAAGTACTTTCATCTGTTGTTGCGCAAAGTGATTGAACATAGATAAGATATTCTGTTTCAGAATTTAAACCTATTATCGTCTCAGATAAATTAGTAGTATTAAGTGTTTGAACTAGCCCTGTGGCATCACCAGGTTGCCCACTTGTTCTAACTTCTATTTTGTATCCTAATGCAGGTAGATTTCCCTGTGTAGGAGCATGCCATAACAGTTGTGCAGAGTTTTTAGTAATTGTTTGTACTGTTATGTTTAATGGTTTAAAACAAGTTTGTGTAATTTCACCAGATAAAGCAAAAATATGCAAAAAACTACTAGCTGGGTTGGTTTTTGTAATGGCAACTTCTTGGATGATTTTATTTTGATTGAGAGGATCAATATCAATGGCTATTTGAAATAGTTTTGGATCAAACATATTGTTATCTGGATTTTGAGCACCAAAGAGAGGTACTCTTCCAATTCCTCTGATTGCAACTTCTGGTGTACCGTAGTTGTACCAATCAGGTACCATTTGAGAACCAAGTGTTTGCGTAGTTCCATCCGTAAAGGTTATGGTTCCTGTAAAATTTGAGATACCACTTCCCGAAGTAGCTAGAATAAAGAGTTTACTTAATTTATTAGTTGTTTGAATCACCAAAGTACCCGTACCATTATTATCATTAATCTTTAAACTGTTATTCTGAATATATGGTGCTAATTGAAAGGTTAATCCTGGTGTACTTGTTGCAATAGAAGTAATTAAGCCATTAGCTGGTAAACCAACCGTGGCATTGGGGTAAGTAACGCTCATCAATGCTGTATTAGCACCATTGCTTGCTGCGTCAACCGATGCTGTAGTGTAGGTAGATGCTGGAGAATTTTCTGCAATAATATCTACATTAAAACCAGAAGTGACGTGCAAAGTAGTGTAGTCTTGAGCTTGTATTTGTATTACAAAAAATAATGATAGTAATAAAAAGTAAAGTTGTCTCATTTTAAAAATTTAATAATAGTTTTTATTTAGAATGCAATTAAATATTATTTATAAAATATTTTGATTGAAATTATAAATTAGCTTATTTATATAAACTAAATAAACCGAGAAATTTTTGGTTAGAAATTTCTCGGTTCAACAACAAATATTTATTAAGTGTTTTTTGTGTTTTTAAATGTAGACTAAAATTTTATTTAAGGGATTAATTCTGTACAAATCCCATTTTGTAAATTTTAGTAGTTCAAAAGTAGTTTTTTATATAATTAAAATAAAAAAATAGGGGTAGACAAAAGGAAGACAAATGTTTTTTGTTTTTTAAGTGTCTGTTTTGTAGTGTTTTATAAAATTGTTGAATTTCAAGGTATTTTGCTATATTTACCAAAAAATCAACTATCAAAAATTCAATATATATATTATTTATCTTTTTTAGCTTTAGTGTAGGTCTATTTGCGCAAAGTAATAATGATCTTTATACTAATATTATCAATGAAAATAAAACTGAAATTTCTGAAAATGGTTTAAAAAATAGTATCCAGAAAATTCAGAATAATTTAAGTTCAATTCAAAAGAAAAATACACAAATTCTTTATAAAGTTTTATTAGCAAACCAGATTGCAAATAATAGTAAAGACATTAATGATAAGTGTACAAATCTTTATAACGAAGCACTTTTTTTAGTAAATCAGACTGATAATGTCGGACTTCAAATTTGGGTAGAAACACAAGTAGGTTTTTATTATTATAAATTTTATAAATATGAAAATGCTTCCAACTATTTTTTTAAAGTTTCTAGATTACTAAACGAAGTTTCGGATCATGAAATTGTAGATCCGTTATCTGTCTTGAAATATAATGCCTATTTCTTTTCATCAATTAATGAAAAGAAAATTAGTAATTTATATTTGAAACGCGCATTGGCTTTGACTTCTAAAACACAAAATGATTATGCGACTATTCTTAACGCAATTGGTTGTAACTATTTCTGTTTAAAAGATTATAAATTAGCTAATGATTACTTTAATGAAACTATTTTATATTCAAAAAAGAATAATGATTCGTTACGATTAGCTAAAGGTTATGGCGATTTAGCTCAAATTTATATTTTAAATAAAGAATATAAAACAGCTGAAAATTTATTGCTTGATGATATTCAAATCTCTAAAAAAGTTAATAATCCTAAGAATGTCATGTTTGCTCAAATCAGATTAGGAAATTTATATTTAGAACAAAAAAAATTAAACGCTGCAAAACAAGTTTTCAATTTAGCATTAGAATATATTCATACTCAAGAAAAATTAAAAAGCTGGGAAGCAGACATTAATAAAGCTTTGTTATCCATAGCGATTTTAGAAAACAATGCAAATGATGAATTGAACTTTCGAAGAAAATTAGATTTTCTAAGACCAATTGTTGATACGATTGATGGCGCAGAAGTTTTAAAGAAAATCTCTTGGAAAAATCAAAATGAAATCGCTAATTGGAAATTTGAATCTGAACAAATCAAATTAGAAAAAGCATCTTTTATGAAAACTACTTTTATTATTATTAGTGGTTTACTTCTATGCTTACTTGTTCTTTTTATAGTTATTTACAGACGAAGATTTAAATTACAACAAGTTTATTATGATAATTCAATTTTGACAGCTCAACTTGAACAACTTAAAATTGAAAACGCTTTAAATGAAGCTAATGACTCTCTTAAGTCAATTAAAACTTACTTAATTGAAAAAAACAGGCAAATTGTTAAATTAGAAACCGAAATAAAAGATCTTGCAAAAAAATCTAAAAAAGATGTTTCTAAAGAAAAAATTGAATTAGATAAATTGATTTCTTCTCATTTGATGACAAATGAAAATTGGTTTATGTTTAAACAATCTTTTATAAATGAAGAACCAGAAATTTTTAATTACATTACAACAAATTTTAGCGACTTATCAGAAGCAAATCTTCGCATAGTGCTTTTAAATAAAATTGGACTAAAAAATCAAGAAATTGCAAATTTACTTGGGATAACGATTCATGGTGTTAAAAAAGCCAAACAACGTTTACGAGTAAAATATGGTGAATTAATCGAAGAATTGGTTTAATATTTCAATCTCAAAAAAACTCAATAGAAAAATAATTTATTTTATTTGTTAATGATTTGTATTTACCCAAAAATACATTTCCAAAATTTCTTTTTAAATTATTTGTTAAATCAAAATAGCAAATTTAAAAAAAAGTAAAATGTAGCTATTTTTGAATTTTCATTTCTTCAATAATTTATATTAACGTTAAATTATGTTATAATTATTATAATTTTTTGACAAAATAAAGTTAAAAAATATTTATGACCATTTTGTTAATCAAAATGACAACTGTTTCAGTTTTTAACTACATAATTTTGCAAATAACTAAAAGATATAATTATGTACGCTGTTTCAAAAGAGTTAGAAATTAAAGGATTTAGTATTATTTCGATAGATAATCTTATAACTAAAAATAATGGTTCTTCTGATTTTAATACAATGGAATATTTTATAATATTTATTGTATTTGAAGAAACAAAAATTATAGTTGAAGGAAGACCTTATTTTATCGAAGCTAATAATTTAGTTTTTATTGCTCCGCACAAAAATGTAACTTATGAATATGGAAATTCAGAAAATACAATCGTTGCTTTTTCGTCTTCTTTTTATGAAAAATCTGCTAAAGATAGTTTTATACTTAATTCCGAATTATATTTTAATGATATTCACGACATATATGTTTCTCCGGCTATTGGATCAAAGGAAGTTCTCAAAGCATTAATTATAGAACGAATTAATTTATATAAAGAAAAAGAAATTGGAATTTATATAGCAGTTGCTCATAATTGTGTTGAAATTCTTTTGCTTGACGGACTTTTAAGTTTAGAAGAAAAGTCTTGTGAAGAAACTTGTGCACATTCTACATATTTGGACAAGGTAAATAAATTTAGAGTTTTGTTACAAAAATATTTTAAAAAGGAAAAAAGTGTTTCTTTTTATTCTGAAAAACTCAATGTTTCGCCACAACGACTTTCTGTTATGACAAAAGCTGTTATTGGAAAAGGTGCAAAACGAATTGTAGTTGAAAAAGTTTCTAATGAAGCACTTCGTATGTTAGAAAACTCAATATTAAATATTTCAGAAATCGCAATTGAACTTGGATTTGCTGATGAAGCAAATTTCAGCACCTTTGTTAAGAAAAATTTAGGAAAATCACCAAGTGAAATGCGTGAATTTTTGTTAAACAGTGTAAAAATCACAAATTAAAAATGTAAATTAAAAAACGAAGCTACTTTTAGAATATCTAATTTTGCAGGTATTTTTAAACGATTTAGTTTTTTAAAAAAGTATTAAAAATGAGATTATTATGGAGCTTGATTTTAATTTTTTTGTTTTGTGTTGATAGTAATGCGCAAACAAGTAAAAAATCAAATCAAGAGTTAGATCAACTAGTAATTGAATACAACGCACTTTTTTTTGCTAGTAAAAAATTAGTTGAACAAGTCTATCATAAAACACAATCTTCTGACAAAGAAATTTTACTAAAGTTTATTGATCAGAATGAAAATCTAGTTAATAAAAAAAGTAGTAGCCAAAATTTTAACGAACAAAATTCAGTTTCGAATATTGGATTGAAATGGGTTTCTGACTTTACTCATAATTTTGGATTAGGTGGTTCTGATGATGAAGATATTTATTTTAGGTCAAAGGTTTCAACAGGATTAGATTGGGTAATTTTTGGAGAAGGTAGTTATTTTAAACACAAAAATGATTTAAAATTAAATCTTATCGAAAATCGAAAAGATTCATTAGAATTGATGTTATTGAAGAAAAATGATGTTTCGCAAAAAAAAATAGAAACACTTCAATATATTTATGATATGCAACGTATTGAAATTTTAAAAAAATACGCTGATTTCCTAAAAGCAAAAGTTGATTACACAAACAAATTATTTGCTTCAAAATTGATTAATCTTCCTGAAAAAATAAAAGTTGAAAACGATTATTCTAAGATAAAAAACAATCTCGATTTGAGTGAAAATTTTTTATCAAATCAAGATAATCAATCGCTTTTAAGTGAATATGGAAATATTCCGAATGTCAATTATGATTTGCTAAATATTGACAAAAAAGAATTGACAGATCTTTTAGCAATTGATTCAGAAATTGTTGAACTTGAGAAAGAGTTAATTCGAAAAGACCGAAAAAATTCGGATCGACCGAGTTTCAGAACCAAAGTAAGATATAATGTTTTTAATTCAGAAGGCGATTTTAATCGTTCGTTTGCTAGCGTTGGAGCTTCGTTATCAGTTCCAATTCGGTTTGGAAAAGATCATGCTCTTGAATATAAAATCGAAAGTTTTGATGAAAAATTAGAACTTCAAAAATTAAAAACTCAAGAGCGTTTAGAGAAACTCTATTTTGATTTTTATTCTAAAAAGAATGAATTAAAGAATTTACAAAATGATTTGAAACTGATTGATGCGCTTTTAGATAATGAAATTCAGATTTATGAGAAACATATTATGAATTTCAGTCCAGAAAAATACATCGATTTTGCTATGCAATTTCTAAAAAAGAAGATTGAAATTTTAGATGTTAATCAAACGCTTTCGGAGTATTTTATAACATATCAATTAATCACTGAACAGAGTAAAAAAACAACTTCGCAAGTTTTTAATTCAAATGTTTTAGAAACACCTTTTGAGATTTCATTGAAAGAAGAAAGTTCAATAACACCGAGTTCTACCTATTTATGGAGTAATACATTTAAAACAGAAACCAATGAATCTTTGGTAACCATTCTAAATGAGAATAAAATAAAAACCGTATTTCTTTCTCCTGGAGAAAATAATGATGAAAAGTTAAATGATTTTGTTGTTCAAGCCAATCAAAATCAAATTAAAATTCATCGATTAATAGGAGAGAATTCATATGCACAAAATCAGCTTGGATTAAAAAAATTGATTCGAAAAATCAATCACATAGATAAAAATACTTACACAGGAATACATTTGGATATTGAACCTCATACTTTTTCTGATTATCGTGAAAATATGGATAGCTACGTCGAAAACATGAATACTATTTTCACACAAGTTAACCAATTGTGCAACGAAAATAATATGCAGTTAAGTGTAAGTGTACCAATGAATTTAACCGAAAAAAACGCAAAAGTTTTGAGAAAATTAAAAATCAAAACTTATATAATGGCTTATGAAAATGTGGATCAAAATAAGTTATTAAAACGCACTGAAAAATTGAGAAATATTTTAAAAGATAATTTTGTTTGGGTTTTGCGATTAAGCGATTTTAAAAATGACGAAGAATTAAAAATGGCATTGAAAGAATTGAAAAATCAAGGAATTACAGAAATTAGTTATTACGATGTTTCAGCGCTATTAAATCCAAATGAATGAAAGTCAAATTCACAAAAGATATTGTAGTCGATAACTCGCAACCAGAAAAATCAAAAAGAAGAAGATGGGATAGATGGTTATATATTGGAGTATTGGTTTTATTGTTAGGGTCTTTTATAAGATGGCTTACAACACCTTGGTTTTTTGATTATGCTCATGGAATTTTATTGCAAGAACAATACGATGTAAAATTTACAAATGATATTCGTGTCTTAGATTATAAAATACATGAGGATGATTATGTACTTAAAGGGGATACTTTGTTTGCTTATGAAAGATTTAACGAAAATTCAAATGATAAAAACATCCATTTAGATTCGCTACAAATGCTACGAAATCAAAATAATGGAAAAGATGCTTTAATTGCAATCGAAGCTCAAATAGAAAAAAGAAGGCTTTTTTTAGTTGCCTTGAAAAAACGATTAAATTACTGGTTGTCTGAACATACAAGAAAAGAAAAATTAGTTTATTTAAATGTAATCACGCAAAATGAATTAGCAAATGTCGATAGATCAATTGATGATACAAGATATGAAATTGCAACGGTTCAAGCTGAGTATCAAGTGTTGGTAAATGAACGCTTAAAGATGCTTCAAAGTCTTTCATATGCTAATCAATTAAATAAAGTTGGTTTACATTATGCAAATCAAAAAACGTATTTTATTTCGCCAGTGGATGGTAAAATAGATCGAATTGTAGTTCAAGAAAATCAAATTTGCTATAAACCAGAAAAGGTTTTTTCAATCATCAGACCTGTTTATTTTGTTCGCGCTTATATCGAAATGTCTGATTTAGATAAATTCGAAATAGGGGATGATGTTGTTGTGGTACTACCATATGGATACAAAAATCTTGCAGGGAAAGTTAGTAAAATGTATGCTGTTTCTGAAACTAAAGATGATGTTATTGTTGATAATTCTATAATTGATTATAAACATGGAGTTGTTGTTGAAATTTTACC
This sequence comes from Flavobacterium sp. I3-2, assembly GCF_013389595.1. Classification (NCBI taxonomy): domain Bacteria; kingdom Pseudomonadati; phylum Bacteroidota; class Flavobacteriia; order Flavobacteriales; family Flavobacteriaceae; genus Flavobacterium; species Flavobacterium sp. I3-2. The sequence goes on along the minus strand of NZ_CP058306.1, from coordinate 2,986,397 downwards.
AACAAATTGTAAAGGTTGGGATAAATTGAAAGTAAGTAATATTCCTGTAAAAGTTAGAAAGGGATTAATTAATATATAAAGTTTATTATGTTAGATAGTATAATTGAAATTCATGGAAAGAAAGTTTTGCTTTTAGAATATGCGATAGTAAATAATATTTTACCTGACCCAAAATTAGCTGATGTATGGGTGGTTAATCATAATGATCCAAAATTAGTAAAACGTTTTTTATATCAAATTATTCGTTCAGAAGATATACGAGTTTATTTAAAACCAATTTTTTTACAAAAAGAATTAAAAAAAACTTATGCTTTAAGTGCTGATGTATTAAAGAGCTTAAGTGATGGATATATCAAATGGTTAAATTTTATTGACAAAATTCCATATATAGAAACGATTACCAATTTTATTGAAAAGAACGCATTTAAATATGATGTTTTTGATAAAAAATCAGATGAATTTTACACTTTAAAAATTCTAGATTATTATTATACTCGCAAAAAAAATATCGTTCCAATAATTAATAGAAAGTCTTTATCTGGTTATTCATATACCAGAATTGAAGCTTTTTTTGAAGAAAAAAAAGAAGCTTATGCAAAATCACGAATGTTATTAAGAGAGTCTTTTCTTGGAGGTTCATTGTCTAGAAATTATGTTGATACTTCTCATTTGTGTAAAAATTGTCACAGTGGATTTTTAAATTTTAGAGAAAAATGTCCAAAATGTTCTGAACATAACTTAAAAGTTAGAAATCTTATTCATCACTTCAGATGTGCTTATGTTGGTGTTGACAAAGATTTTGTATTAAAAGATCAATTAGTTTGTCCTAAATGTTCGTCTGAATTAAAAAATTTAGGAGTTGATTACGACAAGCCTGGGAAAATTTTCTTTTGTAAGAATAAAAAATGTAATCATGAATTTCAAGAAGCACCAATTGGAGTACATTGTGTAGATTGTAAATTAGAACAAAGTCCAGATGAATTGATTGTAAGAAAAATATATGCATACGAATTAACTAATTTAGGTTTTCAACAAGTTTTAGAGAAATGATAGAATTATGGGATAGATATTTCTATATGTGGCATGTTCTTGATTGGCAAACTTTGATGAAATGGGGATGGTATATTTTTGTTTTAGATATTCCTAGGTTTTTTATCGTAGAGGGTATTGCCTTATATTGGAGTAAATTCAGTAGAAGAAAAACAAAGCATTTATGGGAAAAAGCTAGAGAAGATTTGTTAAATGAAATGCCTTTAGTAACTGTTTTGGTTCCTGGACATAATGAAGGTAAACATCTTTTCAAGCTTGTTCAGTCGATGAATAGACAGACATATAAAAATTTAGAGTTGATTGTTGTCGATGATGGTTCTACGGATGATACAGCAATAATTGCACGTTCTTTTGAAAAATATGGTCAAATAGATAGATTTATTTCTGTTAAAGAAAGAGGTGGTAAAGCTTCTGCTGCTAATTTGGGACTTCGATATTCAAACGGGAAATATGTAGTTCATTTAGATGCAGATTCATCATTAGATAGTGACGCTATTGAAAAAGTACTCATACCTTTTTATAGATTTGAAAATATTGGTGGAGTTGGTGGAAATTTAATTGTAAGAAATGAAGAAGAATCATTAACTACAACAATGCAATTTTTAGAATATTTGCAATCAATTAGTGTTTCTAGAATTGTTCAATCAAAATTAAAAATATATAAAATTATTTCTGGTGCATTTGGTGCATTTCCAAGAGAAGTTTTAGAACGAATTGGAGGTTGGGATATTGGTCCAGGTTTGGATGGAGATATTACGGTAAAAATTAGAAAGATTGATTACCATACAGTTTTTGAAGAAGAAGCGATTTGTAGAACGCACGTTCCAGTTACTTGGACTGCTTTGACTAAACAAAGATTGAGATGGTCAAGATCATTAATTCGATTTAGATTAAGAAAACATAAAGATGTTTGGATGCCTGATAAAAATTTTAGATTAATAAATTTTATGTCATTTTTTGAAAATGTTTTTTTTAGTCTTGTTTTAGATTTTTTATGGTTTTTCTATATGTTCAAAATTATTTTAACCGATCCAACTTTCATGCTAATTTGGTTTCCTTTTAAATATACCATTTACCTTGCAATTACATTTGGTCAATACATGTTTGCTGTATCGGTTAATAAAGACAAGAAAAAACTTCTTTCTAAATTGATATATCTTCCTCTCTTTCCAATTTATATGGGATATTATATGCGTATTGTTCGTACAATTTCATATTTGGATGAGTTGTTTTTTTATGATTCCTATAAAGATGTTTGGAATCCGTTAAAAACTTCGAAAAAAGCAAAGGAATATGGAATGTAAAAATGAAAAAACAACAAGAAAAAGATAAAATAACAAAACGATTATCTAGTTTGTATATTTTATTTTTGCTCAAAATTTGAATGCCCTATTATAAACAATAATTATTAATTATGAAAAACAAAAAATTTAAATTAACATTCTTAGGCGCAGCACTTTGTTTTGCTCTAGTAGGATGTTCGAGTGATGATTCAACAGAAACAACAAACAACAATTTAGAGTCTAAAGTTCTAAGTAATGACGATGTTACTATTACATACGGAAATAGTTTATTGAATCATTATTCAGAAAGCAATAATTCTAAAATTAATCTTATAAATGGATATTCAGCTCGTTCTGGAAATTCATTGCCAACTTATCAAAATCAAGCTGTAACAGGAGCTATCAATCTTGTTACATTAGCTAATAATTCTAACGTTAATACTGAAAGCGGTAAAGTTTATTTCGTTCCAACAGGAGAATCTTTTAGCGGAAGTATCAACTTAGTTTCAGGAGCTAAATTAATTATCCAAGGTACATATTCAGGAACTTTGAATTTTAATGGAGCTGCAGAAGTTTATGTAGAAGGAACAGTATCTTCTACCAACCAAATTAATGTACCAGCTAATGGTAAATTAGTTGTTGGACCAAATGCTACCTTTGGAACTCAAACTATTATTCATTTAAATGGTAATGGTGAATTAGATAACTTCGGTGTTTTTACTTACAAATCAAACACAATTGACGGTATTTTAAATAACTACAAAACACTTGTTTTTAATGGTTCACAAAATTTTACTGTAAATGGAAATAGTATTATAAATAATAAATGTAACGTTACTTTCGAAAAAAACACACAGTTTAATGGGAAAATTTTTAATGAATCTAAGGTTACTTTTAAAAACGGTTTTTCTATTAACGGAAATGGACGTATTAATGTATCAGGCGGATCGTTTACAGATGTAATAAACGGACAATTAAGTATTGATGGTTTAGTTGAGAATTCATCTGTAAATACACTTACCAATAGAGCAAGAATTAATTTAGGTTCAGGTGTTACTTTAGGTAATATGAATGCAAATCCTGCTTTTAAAGGTGGTATTGATATTAATACAAACTTAACAGCAAATCAGTTAAAAATAGCTTCAGAAGTAGTTTTAAATCACAATACTTATATAGCTAATGATGGTTGTATTGATGTTACTTTAGGTACTATTTCTTGTACGGCTACTTCAATCAACTTAAATTATTCAGGAATTTTTGCTAGCCCAAAAATAAATGCAAATGGTGTAGAAATTACATTAAGTGCAACAGATGTTAGAGTTGAAAATGGTAAAGCTTATGTTTCTTACCACACAAATGATGAAGAATTTGGAGATGCTCCTTACGGAAGTGTACGTGTATTTGATATTGCTGGTTCAAATCCTGTTCTTATTGCTCAAGCTGATTTTAACAAAGCAGAATTTAACTCTTTAGAAATCCACAACGAAACATTGTATGCTGTTGGTAATAATAAAAATGGCGCAATTATGTACACTGTTCCATTAGTTGATGGAATGTTTACAAATTCTTTAGATGCAATTAAGTCAACTAATTTACCTTCTTTATCTGCTAAGAATATTTATTTCAATGGAAATGATATTTGGTTAACATCTAGCGGAACAAATGGAGGGTTAATGAAATTAAATTCTGATTTTACATTAAATTCTATTGTTGATAATAATGTGGGTGCAAAATATGTAGTTGCAAATGCAAACAATCAAGTTTACTTAGCTTTAAATAACAAAGTACCATATATTAGATTTGCTGATGAAACTGGAGCAAGTCGTTTCAATCCTGTTAAAACCTATCAATCAATTGAATTAAATGTAACTGATGGTAAAAATACTTTAGCATTAGATTCTGATCCAGCTAATAAAGATTATGTTTATGCTGCATTTAGTGACAAAGGAGTAGCCAAATTTGATATGACAACTGGTGAATTAAAAGCACAATTTATTCCAAATGAATTTAGAGGTTTAGATGGTTATAAAGTGTTGAAAAACAACGGAAGATCTAACGCAGTTACTGTAGATGGATGTTTTGTTTATATTGCTAATGGGGGTGATGGAGTTGTTGCTTTAAATAAAAATACTTTAGAATATGTTGGACATTTTAGATTAAATACAACAAATTCAACAGTAGATCAAAAATCTGCGAATTATGTATATGCTAAAAATGGTTATTTATTTGTAGCTTCAGGTAGAAATGGTTTAGCAATTATTAATGCTAATTAATATATAAAAATGGAGTGAAAGCTCCATTTTTTTACATCTTTTATTTACTAAACAATACAAACAAAAAGTGGAATTTTCAAATCGAAAATTCCACTTTTTTATTTAATGTTTTTATTCAATTACTTCTAGATTAGGTTTTATAAAATCAGTAATTAAATAACTAATAAATTTGCCTAAAACGGCTTTGTTTTCTTCCAATTCAAAATTTGGTGCACCTTCGCAAATATGTAGATAAGCAACGTTTTCTAAATTTGCATAATAGTTTACAAATTGTCTGGCTTTTTTTGTAGAAAAACCAGAATAACTCATTGCGCTTGATGGCATGTGAATTATCGCGTCTAAATCGATTTCAATTCCAAAAGAATTTTCTTTGATGTGCTTAGCAGCATATTTTAATTCCATCTTGAAATCTTTTTCTAAACGAATTTCCATTTGCTCATACGTATTAAACTTTACACGTTGGCTGTTTTCTTTTATTCTCGAAAAAATTTCTTTTGAAGTGTAGTTTTCATGAATTCCAAATATGAAATAATTACCTAAGAAATCTTCTTCAAAAGCATATGAAAATCCATTTCCGCTATGTCTTCCTTCTAAAGGACGAAAATCGGTATGCGCATCAAAATTAATTACATTCACTGCGCGTCCTTTAGCTAGTGCTAATCCTTTAATGTTACCATAAGCGTTATTGTGGCCTCCGCCAATAATGATTGGAATTTTATTCGCTTTGACAATTTTTGAAACTAAAAATGAGATTTCTTTATCAATTTTTTCAACAAGTTTAAATAATTGTTTACGTTCTTCTTTTATTGAAGGATTTAAATTTGCTGCTAATTGATTTTCTTCTTCAAAATTAAAATATCCCAAAACACCAACATTATTTCCTTTACAAGTTTTGTTATGTTGAATGTTTAAAAGTGATTTTAAAGCAATTTGCCAAGTATTTTCTGTACCAATTCTACCAAAATTCGCTTTAACACCAATTGATTCGCAAATTCCGAAAATGATATATTTAGATGCTGTTTCTGCTAAAAATGAATCAATAGTTTGATTAGAATCTAAAAAATCAATTCGTTCTCCAAATTTGATTTCTCCAACTCGAAGATCAACTAATTTATTTCTATCTGAAATGTTAAAAAATGAAAAGTTATTCATAAGTAAATGATTGGAATCATTAGTAAATTCAATGACTATAGATTTATTTTATAATAAAATTAGTATTAATTATATATTAAAGTGTTGATTGTAAGATAATTATTTGTAAATTTGATATGAGTAAATATAAGTCGATTGTATCGATTATAAAATCTTTTTCATAACTATTTTTTTTTTACACACTAAGTGCAAGCTTAGTGTGTTTTTTGTTACATGAACTGTCCGTTTATAATTACTTTCTCTATTAAATTGCTTCCAAATGCATATGGAATTTGATAAAAAGATTCAATTGGTTTGGTGATAATAATACTTGCTTTTTTACCTTTTGTTATACTTCCGTGAGTGTTTGATAAATCCATTGCATAAGCAGCATTGATTGTTGCAGCATTGATTGCTTCTTCTGGGGTCATTTTCATTTTTATGCAAGCCGTCGCAACAACAAAATTCATATTTCCTGAAGGAGTTGTTCCCGGATTAAAATCAGAAGCCAATGCCAAAGGTAATCCTGCTTCTAACATTTTTCTTGCAGGCGTGTATGGAATCGAAATGAAATAGGAACAAGTCGGCAAAGCAACTGGCATAGTTACACTGTTTTTTAGAACTTCAATATCTTCATCGGTTACAATCTCTAGATGGTCTACTGATAAAGCATTATTTTTTACACAAGCTTCAATTCCATTAATTGCAGTAAACTGATTAACATGTATTTTACTTTTCAAACCATATTGATTTCCGACTTCCATGATTCGCGTTGTTTCTTCAACAGAAAAATAACCTGATTCCAAGAAAGCATCAACATAATCAGCTAGTTTTTCTTCTGCAATTTTTGGAATCATTTCATCACAAATTAAGTCAATGTAGGCTTTATGATTGTCTTTATATGACAAAGGAAATGCGTGAGCTCCCAAAAATGTAGCCTTGATTTCGATTGGATAATTTTCGTTCAAACGTTTAATTACACGTAGCATTTTCATTTCTGCTTCTAATGTCAATCCATATCCCGACTTGATTTCAATTGCGCCTGTGCCTTGAAGCATCACTTCTTCCAAGCGAACTTTAGATTGTTCGTATAAATCTTCTTCTGTCGTTTCTTGTAGTTTTTTGGCAGAGTTTAAAATTCCACCACCTCGATTAAAAATTTCTTCGTACGATAATCCATTGATTCGATCAACAAATTCTTGTTCACGGCTTCCAGCGTAAACCAAATGCGTGTGGCTATCTATCCAAGTTGGTAAAACAATTTTTCCAGCTGCATCATAAATTTCTGCATCAATTATATTTGGACAATTTTCCATTTTTCCAAAATCAGAAATCAAATCATTTTCAAGATATAAAAATGCGTTTTTGATCGATGGTAAAATTTTCATTTCACTTCCAGATACTTTGTCAATACTGATTTCTCTGACCTGAAGTAGTTCTTTTATATTGGTGATTAAGATTTTCATTTGCTTTAATTTGTTGTAAAAATAAGAGGATATTTTAAAAAATAACTATATTTAAATAAAAAATAGATTTTGAAACGAATAAAATTTAATAAAGTAAAAAAATTACAACCTTATAATTGGGAATATAACGGAATTTATAAAGATGAAGTTACTGATATTGAGGTTTTTGTTTATGATGAAGAATCTTTTTTTGAAAAAAAATACAAAGATGGAAATCAAATTGAAAATACCATATCAAGTATAAAACCTGATGAAATGTTATGGTTTAATTTACATGGTTTTAATGATGTTGAATTATTTCCTGAAATTTCAAAATGCTTTTTAATTCCTCTATCTACTTTAAATCAAGTTTTGAGTTTTTCTCGTAGAACACGCTGGGAGGAGCAAGATGGCATTATGTTTTTTAATTTAAAAGCTACATTTCCTAAATTAGTTGAAGATAAAATTCAGATTATTCCAATCAGTTTTGTTATTAAAGAAAATCAGTTATTCTCGTTTCAAGAGAAAAAAAATAATCTTTTTGAACATATTCGTGAACGTATTCGTACAAAAACAGGTAATGTTATAAAGAAAAAAGAAGATTATCTTTTGTATTTAATGTTAGATGCTATCATGGAAAATTACTTTTTGACTTTAGATAATATTGAAGATGAAGTTGAAAGAGTAATTCTTGAAGCAAAAACAGCCAAAAATCCAATAGTTTTAGAAAAAATCCAATTGAATTCAGAAAATCTAAACGATTTAAAACGTGCTTTAATTCCAATTCGAGATGTGTTGTTTAGTCTAAAAAATAGTTCGTTAAGCGAAGAATTTTCTTTTTTAGAAGAAAGCAATCAAGTTTATTTTAGTCGTTTACATCATAAATCTTTAGAAATTATTGACCAAATCGATTATGATTTAAATCAATTGAATAACGCTTCTAGTTTCTTTTTTTCTATGCAAAGTCATCGAATGAATGAGATTATGAAAGTGTTGACAGTTGTTTCGGTAATTTTTATGCCACTGACTTTTATTGTTGGAGTGTATGGTATGAATTTTAAAAACATGCCTGAACTTAATTATGAAAATGGCTATTATATTGTACTTAGTGGCATGTTTGTTTTAGCTATTCTTATGGCAATGTATTTTAAATACAAAAAATGGTTTTAATCTGAATTAATAACTAAAACCAATATTAAACGGAATGTTTTAATCTTTCAAAAGTGTATCTTTGTACGCTTCGAATTATTTAAATTTTAATGGATTCATTATCTCAAATCGTTTTAGGTGCTGCTGTGTCAAATGCAGTTTTAGGTAAAAAAATCGGAAATCACTCAATTGTTTACGGCGCATTGATAGGCACAATTCCTGATTTAGATGTCTGGATTGCCAAATTTTTTTATAATCCGATTACACAAATCGAAGTACATCGCGGTTTTTCACATTCCATTTTGTTTTATATACTTCTCAGTTTCATTTTGGCATTTGTCGTAAGTAAAATTGAGAAAAAAAATAACGTCAATTTTAAAGAAAGTTATCTAGCAGTTTTTTTAATACTATTAACGCATTCGCTTTTAGATGTTTTTACAACTTGGGGAACGCAGCTTTTTTGGCCATTTTACGACAAATTAGCTATTAAATCAATTTTTGTAATTGACCCACTTTATACTATTCCGTTTTTAATTTGTTTATTGATTTCGATGCGAATAAACAAAGAAAATCCGAAACGTTTTTTATGGAATGCAATAGGATTAGTAATCAGTTCGACGTATTTAATTTTAACTGTTTTTCTTCAGTTAATTGTAAAAAATAAAGTTGAAGAAAATTTAGAAATTAATCAAATTCAATATACAAGTTTGGTTGTGAAGCCAACTGCGATGAATACCATTTTATGGAATATTATTATTGAAACCGAAGACGCGTTTTTGATTTCTGATTATTCTTTTTTCGATACAAAAGAAATGAAATTTGAAACGCATTATAAAAATCACGAGTACATAAAATTAATTTCGAACGAACTAATTATCAAGCAATTAAAGCGTATTTCAGAAAATCAATATATTGTTACAAAAAATGAAGATAAGCTTTTGTTTAATGATTTAAGATTTGGTTTGTTATCAAATAATCCAAACGATATTAAATATGCTTTTTCGTATGAATTGTATGATGAAAATGGAGTTTGGAAAGCTAAAGAGGTTGAAAAAGAAAAACGTGACGGTTTTCAACTTTTACAAAAATTATGGACGCGTTTAAAAGGTAATCAAAATTGATTATTTCTATGACTTAATCAATAAAATCATTTGTGAATTACGTAATTTGTATTGCGTTTCGTTTAATTTTGAAAATAAAATAAAGCATGAAATTAGTTATATCGCCAGCAAAATCATTGGATTATACAACTGCAGTTCCGACTGAATTGGTAACAATACCGTTTTTTTTAGAGACTTCTAAGACCATAAATAAATCATTAAAAAAATTGTCTCCCAAAGATTTATCTGAATTGATGTCTATTTCAGATAAATTAGCCGAATTAAATTGGCAACGTAATCAAGAAAGAAATTTTGAAGCAACAACAGTTTTAGAAAATGCACGTCAAGCAGTTTTTGCATTTAATGGCGAAGTTTATACTGGTTTAGATGCGTTTTCAATTCCTTCTTCAAGCTATGAAGTTTTAAATGATAAAGTTCGAATTCTGTCGGGAATGTACGGTATTTTAAAACCATTTGATTTAATTGAACCCTATCGTTTAGAAATGGGTAAGAAATTGAAAGTAGGGAAAAAAGAAAACTTATATCAAATATGGAAACCTCTAGTTACTGATTTTCTGAATAAAGAATTAAATGCAGATGATGTTTTGGTTAATTTAGCAAGCACTGAATATTTTTCGGCTGTTGATACAAAATTATTAAAAGCAAAGGTTGTTACTCCTGAATTTAAAGATTACAAAGACGATAAATTAAAAATGATTAGTTTTTTCGCAAAGAAGGCAAGAGGATTAATGGCGCGTTATATTATTGACAATGAAATTGACTCAATCGATGGTTTAAAGTTTTTTAATGCAGAAGGTTACGCTTTTGATGAATCGTTATCTACTGAAAATAAATATGTATTTACTAGATAATTTTTATAAAAAAGATTAAAATGATAAAAGAAGTGTAATTTTTATTACTATTTAAAGGTTTTGTTTGTATTTCAATTTTTTATTAATGAATTTTGAAGCATTAACAAACTTTAAAAGATGGAAAATATTCATTATATATGTTCTGATTTAATTACTATTGAAGAACTAAATACAATTTTAATAGAAAACAAAAAAGTTGCTTTATCTGAAGAAGCTTCTGCTAATATTGAAAACTGCAGAAAATATTTAGATGCAAAAATGGAAAATTCTGTAGACCCGATTTACGGTATAAACACAGGATTTGGTTCTTTATGTAACGTAAAAATTTCAAACGAAAACTTATCTAAATTACAAGAAAATCTTGTGAAATCTCATGCTTGCGGAACTGGTTCTGAAGTTCCGAATGAGATTGTGAAGATAATGTTATTTCTTAAAATTAAATCATTAAGCTTCGGAAATTCGGCAGTGCAATTAAAAACGGTAGAACGCTTAATTGATTTTTACAATAACGATGTTTTACCAATTGTTTACGAGCAAGGTTCGTTAGGAGCTTCGGGTGATTTGTCTCCTTTAGCACATTTATCATTACCATTATTAGGAGAAGGTGAAGTTTATTTTGAAGGTTATAGACAACCTGCTTCAAAAGTTCTTGAAAAATTTGGATGGGAACCCATAGTACTTCAATCAAAAGAAGGATTGGCATTGCTAAACGGAACTCAATTTATGAGTGCGTATGGAGCTTACGTTGTAATTAAATCGATGAAATTATCTTATTTAGCTGACTTAATTGGTGCAGTTTCATTAGAAGGTTTTGATGGTAGAATTGAACCATTTAATGAATTGATTCATTTGGTTCGTCCACATAAAGGTCAAATTGTAACGGCTCAATTTTATAACGATATTTTAGATGGAAGCGAATTAATTGCACAGCAAAAGGAACATGTGCAAGATCCTTATTCATTCCGTTGTATTCCACAAGTTCATGGAGCTTCTAAAGATGCGTTAGATTATGTTAAAAAAGTTTTCAGAACAGAAATAAATTCGGTTACAGATAATCCGAATGTTTTCTATAAAGAAGATATCATCATTTCTGGAGGAAATTTCCATGGTCAACCTTTAGCTTTGGCTCTTGATTTCTTGGGAATAGCAATGGCTGAATTAGGAAATATTTCTGAAAGAAGAACATATCAATTAATCTCAGGTTTAAGAGGATTACCTCCATTCTTAGTAAAAGAACCAGGATTGAATTCCGGATTTATGATTCCGCAATATACAGCTGCAAGCATCGTTAGTCAAAATAAACAATTGGCAACTCCGGCTTCAATTGACAGTATTGTTTCAAGTAATGGGCAAGAAGACCACGTAAGTATGGGAGCGAATGCTGCTACAAAAACTTTGCGAATTGTTGATAATTTAGAACGTATTTTGGCAATTGAATTAATGAATGCTTCTCAAGCTCTTGAATTTAGAAGACCTTTAAAATCGAGCGAATTTATTGAGAGTTTTGTTGGAGCTTATCGTGATGAAGTTTCTTTTGTTGAAGAAGACAGAATTTTACATTATGATATTGAAAAGTCTATAAATTTCATCAATTCTTTTCAGATTGATTTTGAATAAAAATTAAAATAAATTAATATTAAGAAAACAGCACTTTTAAGTAAAATTTTAAGTGCTGTTTTTATTTTATACTTATCTTTGTGCGTTATTTCTAATAAAAAAAATTTGATTACCTATAACAAATTAAAAATACTAAATGATCCTATTTACGGATTTATATCAATCCCAAATTCATTGTTATATGATTTGATTGAACATCCGTATTTTCAGCGATTGAGAAGAATCAATCAAATGGGATTGTCTTATTTAGTATATCCAGGAGCTACTCATACCAGATTTCATCATGCTTTGGGCTGTATGCATATGATGCAAAAAGCTGTTCAAGTTTTGAAAAGTAAGAATGTTGAAATTTCTCAAGAAGAAGAAAATGCTTTATATATTGCTATTTTACTTCATGATATTGGTCATGGTCCTTTTTCGCATGCCATGGAAAATAGTATTGTTGAAAATGTGCATCACGAAGAAATTTCATTGTTTTTTATGAACGCTTTAAACGAAGAATTTAATGGCCAATTAAGTTTAGCAATTGAAATTTTTAAAGGCAATTATCACCGTAAATTTTTACTGCAATTGATATCTAGTCAAATGGATATGGACCGAATGGATTATCTTAAAAGAGATAGCTTTTATAGCGGTGTTGCAGAAGGAAATATTAATTCGGAACGTTTGATTCAAATGATAAATGTTCATGATGATTATTTGGTAGTTGAAGAAAAGGGAATTTACTCTGTAGAAAAATTTTTAGTAGGTCGTCGTTTGATGTATTGGCAATGTTATTTGCACAAAACAAGTGTAGTTGCAGAAATAATTTTGACAAAAATTTTAAAACGAGCAAAAGAATTGGTTCAAAACGGAACCGATTTATGGTGTTCAGATGCATTAAACTTTTTCTTAGTCAATCATGTTGATAAAGCTGACTTTGATAAAGAAGCTTTAAAAAAGTTTGCTCTTTTAGATGATTCTGATATTATTGGAGCTTTAAAAAACTGGCAGTTTCATGATGATTTTATTTTATCAACTTTAAGTAATAGCATCATAAACCGAAATTTATTTCATATCTTGAATGTTGAAGAAGATAAACAAGATGATGTTTTAAAATTTTATAAAGATCAAATAAACGTTCAACTACAGTTGAATTCTCAAGAATTAGAATATTTTGTTTTTGGAGGAATGATGAAAAATAAAGCATATGATAAAAATGCAGAACCAATCCGAATTTTAACTAAAAACAAAGAAATAATTGACGTTTTACAAGCGTCAGATCAATCAAATTTGGCCGCATTGTCCGTGCCAGTAAAGAAATATTTTGTGTGTTATCCTAAAAACATAACACTTTAAAAATATTCAATAATTTTATTATTTTTGTAAATATGAAAATTACAGCAGCTCAAATAGCAGAAGTGTTAAATGGTGAAATAATTGGAGACGAAAACGTTTCTGTTTCAACATTGGCAAAAATTGAAGAAGGAACTCCAGGTTCACTTACTTTTTTGTCAAATCCAAAATATACTGCTTTTATATATGAAACTAAATCTTCGATTGTAATTGTTAACAAAACATTTGTGCCAGAACATCCAATTTCAGCTACACAAATTAAAGTTGATGATGCTTATAAAGCTTTTTCAAAAGTTTTAGAATATTACAATCAAGTAAAATTAATGAAATCAGGAATTGAACAACCAAGTGTTATTTCTGAAGATGTTACTTATGGAGAAGATTTGTACTTAGGTAGTTTTTGCTATATTGGTAAAAATACTAAAATCGGGAATAATGTAAAAATTTATCCTAATTCTTTCATTGGTGATAATGTTGTAATAGGTGATAATACCATTTTGTTTGCTGGTTCAAGAGTTTATTCTGAATCTGTAATTGGTCAGAATTGTATCATTCACTCAGGAACTATTATTGGTTCAGATGGTTTTGGATTTGCTCCACAAGAAGACGGTTCATATTCAAAAGTTCCACAAATCGGAAATGTAATTATTGAAGATAATGTCGAAATTGGTGCTTGTACAACAATAGATCGTGCAACTTTAGGTTCAACAATTATCCGAAAAGGAGTGAAGTTAGATAACCAAATTCAAATTGCACATAATGTAGAAATTGGTGAACATACCGTTATAGCTTCTCAAACAGGTGTTGCGGGTTCAACCAAAATCGGGAAATATTGCGTGATTGGTGGTCAAGTTGGAATTGTTGGTCACATAACAATTGGTAATCATGTAAAAATTCAAGCACAAACAGGTGTTGGAAAAAGTATAAAAGATGGCGATGTAATCCAAGGTTCACCTGCAATGGGGTACAATGATTTTGCTAAATCTTACGTGCATTTTAAAAATTTACCAAAAATTGTAAATGAATTTTACGAATTAAAAAAAACAATAAAATAAACGATATATTCGTATAAAAATTGAATGAAAAATATGGCTAAGCAAAAGACTATTGTACAAGATGTTACCATTCAAGGAGTAGGTTTGCATACAGGACAACAGGTTACAATGAGTTTAAAACCTGCACCAATTAATAATGGATTTACTTTTGTTCGTGTTGATTTAGAAGGTTGTCCTGTTATTATGGCAGATGCTAATTTAGTAGTTTCTACTGAACGCGGTACAAATTTAGAACACAAAGGCGTGAATTTACATACCACAGAGCACGTTTTAGCGGCTTTGGTTGGTTGTGATTTAGATAATGTTATTATTGAGCTAAATGCTTCAGAACCACCAATTATGGATGGTTCTTCAAAATATTTTGTTGAAGCTGTTGAAAAAGTTGGTTGCGTTGAGCAAGATGCAGAACGTTATGAATATATTGTAAAAGAAGTTATTTCTTTTTCTGATGAAAGAACAGGAAGTGAAATCATCATTATGCCAGCTGATGAATACCAAGTTACAGCAATGGTTGATTTTGGAACTAAAGTTTTAGGAACTCAAAATGCAACATTAAAATCAATATCAGATTTTAAAACTGAAATTTCTGAAGCACGTACCTTTAGTTTTTTACATGAATTAGAAACACTTTTAGCTCACGGCCTAATTAAAGGAGGTGATCTAAATAATGCCATAGTTTATGTAGATAAAGAAATTTCTCCTGAAACTTTACAGAATCTTAAAAAAGCTTTTGGAAAAGATGAAATTACGGTAAAATCTAATGGAGTTCTAGACAACTTAACATTACATTATCCTAATGAAGCTGCACGTCATAAATTACTTGATGTAATTGGAGATTTGGCTTTAGTTGGAACAAGAATCAGAGGTAAAGTTATTGCTAACAAACCAGGACATTTTGTAAATACAATGTTTGCAAAAAAATTGTCTAAAATTATTAAAAACGAAAAAAGAAATCAGATTCCAACTTTTGATTTAAATAAAGAACCTTTAATGGATGTAACTAAAATTATGTCAATGTTGCCTCATAGATATCCTATGTTGTTAGTTGATAAAATTTTAGAAATGAACGATACTCAGGTTGTTGGGTTGAAAAATGTAACCATGAACGAAGATTTCTTTCAAGGGCATTTTCCTGGAGCTCCAGTTATGCCTGGGGTTTTAATTGTAGAAGCAATGGCTCAAACAGGTGGTATTTTAATTTTGAGTACCGTACCAGATCCAGAAAATTATCTTACTTATTTTATGAAAATAGATAATGTAAGATTTAAAAATAAAGTTTCACCTGGTGATACATTAATTTTTAAATTAGATTTATTATCTCCAATAAGACGAGGTATTTGTCATATGCAAGCTATCGCATATGCAAATGGAAAAGTTGCTGCAGAAGCTGAGTTAATGGCTCAAATTGTAAAAAAGACAAACTAACAATAATAATATAAAGATGAATCAACCTCTAGCATATGTTCATCCTGGTGCAAAAATAGCAAAAAATGTTGTTATTGAGCCATTTACAACAATTCATAATAATGTTGAAATTGGAGAAGGAACTTGGATCGGTTCTAATGTTACGATTATGGAAGGTGCAAGAATAGGAAAAAATTGCACAATATTCCCAGGAGCCGTAATATCTGCTGTTCCTCAAGATTTAAAATTTGGCGGAGAAGAAAGTTTAGCAATAATAGGTGATAATACTACAATTCGTGAATGTGTTACGATTAATAGAGGTACAATTGCCTCAGGTAAAACGGTTATTGGCAATAATTGTTTAATCATGGCTTATGCTCATATTGCACACGATTGCGAAATAGGTAATAATGCGATTATCGTAAATGGTGTAGCATTAGCAGGCCATGTGAAAATCGGAAACTTTGCTGTTATTGGTGGTTTAGCTGCCGTTCATCAATTTATTACTATTGGTGACCATGCAATGATTTCTGGAGGATCTTTAGTAAGAAAAGATGTTCCACCATATACAAAAGCTGCTAAAGAACCTTTATCTTACATCGGGATTAATTCTGTTGGATTAAGAAGAAGAGGTTTTTCAACAGAGAAAATACGCGAAATACAAGATATTTATAGAATTTTGTATCAAAAAAGTTATAATACAACCCAAGCTTTAAGTATAATAGAAGCAGATTTAGAAGCAACTTCAGAAAGAGATGAAATCATTCAATTTATTAGAAGTTCATCTCGTGGAATTATGAAAGGTTATACAGGAGCTTATTAAAAAATATAAAAAAAAACAAACAAATAAATTATGGCAAGTACAGCAGACATCAGAAACGGATTATGTATTAAATACAACAACGATATTTACAAAATTATTGAATTCTTACACGTAAAACCAGGTAAAGGACCAGCTTTCGTAAGAACTAAAATGCGAAGTGTTTCTAACGGAAGAATTTTAGAAAATACATTTTCTGCAGGACATAAAATTGATGTAGTTCGAGTTGAAACACATACATTCCAATTCTTATATCCAGAAGGAAACGATTTCCATTTTATGAATGTGGAGACTTTTGAACAAATTACTTTAGACAGAAACGCTCTTGATGCTCCGGATTTATTAAAAGAAGGTACTAACGTAATGATTCAAATTAATACAGAAACAGAAGCTCCTTTGTCTGTAGATATGCCAGCATCTGTAATTCTTGAAGTTACTTATGCTGAACCAGGAGTTAAAGGAAATACTGCAACAAATGCTACTAAACCTGCAACTGTTGAAACTGGTGCAAACGTTAACGTACCATTATTTATCAACGAAGGTGATAAAATTAAAATCGATACTGCTACAGGAGCATACATGGAACGTATTAAAGAATAATTAATGCGTTTTCCTAAAACATATAATTTAGAAACAATCGCTCAAATTATTGGTTGCGATTATATTGGAGATCCTAATTTTGAAGTTTTAGGATCAAATGAAATCCATGTTGTTCAGCCTGGAGAAATAGTATTTGTTGATCATCCTAAATATTACGATAAAGCATTAAATTCAAATGCTTCTGTAATTTTAATTAATAAAGAAGTTACTTGTCCAGAAGGTAAGGCACTTTTAATTTCAGATGATCCTTTTAGAGATTTTAATAAAATATCTACTTATTTTAGACCTTTTCAGCAGTTGGAAAACGCAATTTCTCTTTCTGCTAAAATAGGTGAAGGAACTATCTTACAACCAAATGTTATTATTGGAAATAATGTTACAATTGGTAAAAATTGTTTGATTCATGCTAATGTTATTATTTACGACAATACGATTATTGGAGATAATGTCATTATACACTCAGGAACTGTTTTAGGTGCAGATGCTTTTTATTACAAAAAAAGAGAAACCTTTTTTGATCAATTGATTTCTTGTGGTAGAGTTGTCATTGAGGATAATGTAACTATTGGAGCTTCTTGTACGATTGATAAAGGAGTAACTGGTGATACAACAATTGGAGCAGGTTCTAAATTAGACAATCAAATTCAAATTGGACATGATACCGTTATCGGAAAAATGTGTTTGATTGCATCCCAAGTTGGTATTGCTGGTTGCGTAGTTATAGAAGATGAAGTAACTCTTTGGGGACAAGTTGGAATTATAAGTGGAATTACTATCGGTACAAAGGCTTCGGTTTTAGCACAATCTGGTGTTACTAAAAGTTTAGAACCAAGTAAAGTATATTTCGGAACTCCCGCTGAAGAAAACAGAGAAAAATTAAAACAAATTGCTTATTTAAAACGCTTAATCAAATAATTTTTTAAATTATGAGTAATAGAGATTTAGTTGTGAAATTTTACGAATCTGCAGGAATTTTGAGTAAAAGTTACTGCCTAGAAATTATGCATCCTGATGTAACATTGGAATGGTATAGTTCTAAAGGTTTATTAAATTTAGATTTAAATGATCTGTTAGCTTTATCTAAAGAATTAAAACATAATTATTATTCATTAAGAGCTGAAGTACAAGAAGTAATGGAAGATGATGATCGAATAATGATTCGATATAGTTATTTTGTTAGGACTTTTGAGAATATTGATGAAGAAATGATACTCGCTGTTTTCTTTACTACTTGGCAGATTAAAGATAACCAACTCTATAAAGGTTGTCAAATGAGCCAATTATTAGAATAATGAAGATTTGCTATTTTTTTAAGCTAAAAAAATTTTATAATCAATTTCAAAACCTTATTTTTGTTTTATAAATCAAAAAACAATAATAAAAATTATGAGTGTTTTAGTAAATAAAGATTCAAAGATAATTGTACAAGGATTCACAGGTAGTGAAGGTACCTTCCATGCTTCTCAAATGATTGAGTATGGAACAAATGTAGTAGGTGGAGTTACACCAGGAAAAGGTGGTACTTTACATTTAGATCGTCCTGTGTTTAACACTGTTAAAGATGCTGTTGAAAAAGCTCAAGCAGATACTTCAATTATTTTTGTTCCGCCAGCATTTGCTGCTGATGCAATAATGGAAGCTGCAGAAGCTGGAATTAAAGTAATTATCTGTATCACTGAAGGTATTCCGGTTGCTGATATGGTAAAAGCTTACGACTATATAAAATCTAGAAATTGCACTTTAGTTGGACCAAACTGTCCAGGTGTTATTACTCCAGGAGAAGCTAAAGTTGGTATCATGCCAGGTTTTGTTTTCAAAAAAGGTACTATCGGAATTGTTTCTAAATCAGGAACTTTAACATATGAAGCTGCTGATCAAGTTGTTAAACAAGGATTAGGAATCACAACTGCTATTGGTATTGGTGGAGATCCAATCATCGGAACGACAACAAAAGAAGCTGTAGAATTATTAATGAATGATCCAGAGACTGAAGCAATCATTATGATTGGTGAAATCGGAGGTCAATTAGAAGCTGATGCTGCTCGTTGGATTAAAGAAAACGGAAACAAAAAACCAGTTATCGGTTTTATCGCTGGTGAAACAGCGCCTAAAGGTAGAACAATGGGACACGCTGGTGCAATTGTTGGTGGTGCTGATGATACTGCTGAAGCTAAAAAACGTATCATGCGCGAATGTGGAATTCACGTAGTAGATTCTCCAGCTGAAATTGGTAAAAAAGTAAAAGAGGTTTTAGGTTAATAATCCTTCGAAACTATATAAAAGTCTAAACAATCGTTTAGGCTTTTTTTTGTATGTATTTGTGAATAAGAATGTTATATTCTGATTTTGAATATTAAAAATATATTTTATACTTTTGATCAACCAAACTAAACTTATGAAATTAAAATATTCCTTTCAGATTAAATCAAAATATACCACAAGATACATGTTACTAACACTTACATCTACATTTTTTATTTTCTTAACTTCTTGTTTTAGTAAAGATGTAAACTTAGTTAATAATGAGTCAAAAACTGATTCAATTTCGATTTCAGAAAATCAAAACAAACAATCTAATTTAATAGAAAAAGATTCGTTTGTATTTTTGATAAACAAAAGAATTATTCAAAGTAAAGTGATGAATCCAAAAGCTGAAAATTCAGTTTATGAACCTGCAATTAATTCTCCAAAATCTGCTACTTATACAAAAGACGGAAATAAGTTTTACATTAATTCATTAGAAGGTTATACAACTGTAGTTTTTGATGCAAAGACTTTAAATAAAATTAAAGAAATCAAACACAAATTTACTGTTGATAATAATTATTTATTTAAAAACAATGAATCCAGTGTTTTTGACTATAAATACAAACAAGAACGTAAAGAATTTAATCATTTTTTAGGTAAACCTGTAGAAAGTTGTTTATCTCACGACGGAAAATATTTATGGGTTACTTATTATAGAAGAAATTGGGATGAAAAAGCAGAATCACCTTCGGCTGTTGCAATTATTGATACCGAAAAAGACGAAATTGTTCGTGTAATTCCTACGGGTCCACTTCCAAAAATGATTGTTGCTTCACCAGATAATAAATTTGTTGCTGTTACACATTGGGGAGATAATACTGTTGCTCTGATTGATATCTCAAGTTCTAATCCGATGGATTTTAACTATAAAGCTCATATTGTGGTTGATTATCGTTTAGCTATGAATTTTGATGAAAATACAAATCGAGATTCTGAATGCGGTAATTGTTTACGTGGCACTATTTTTACTCCAGATAGCAAAAAACTTTTAGTTGCTAAAATGGGGGGAAATGGTATTGCAATAATTGATGTTGATAAGCAAGTAATGGTTGGAACCATTACAGGTTCTTATCTAAATTTACGTCATTTGGTAATAAATAAAGATGAATTATTTTTGAGTTCTAATAAATTTGGAATGGTTCAAAGAGCCAATTTAATTGAATTATTTAATATTGAGATTGATGACAAAAAGATTTTAAATTTTAAAGATTGGCATTCTGTTAAACTTGGAACAGGAGTTCGAACCATCGATGTGACCAAAAATAATAAATACATTTTTGCATGTGTAAATAACGACAGTAAAATAGCTGTTATCGATGCAAATAAAATGGAAAAGATTTTTGAAATTGATGTAGCTTCTTTTCCTGTTGGAATGGCTTTATCGCCAGATGAAAAACAATTAGTTGTAACTTCGCAAGGTAAAAGCGGAACTCCAGGTTCAGGAAATACAGTCACGGTTTACGATGTGATTTATAATTAAGTTCAAAATGTTAATGCACATAGCTTAATTTTTTTATAAGTTCAATAAAGCTTGAACTATTACTTTTATTCAGAATATTCTTTCTATGAGTCAGAATGGTGTTTTTACTAAGATTCAATGTTTCTGAAATTTGCTGACTATTCAATCCATTTTTGATATAATTCAAAATTTCTAATTCACGTTTGGTTAAATTGTACCTGTTTTCAGCGTCGATATATGAATTTTGTGATTTATCATAAATTTTAAAATCTCTTGTATCAGGTTTTTCTGAATATTCAGTTTTTTTATGATTTACTAAAGTCTTCGTAAGATGTCCACTTTCATTTACTTCTAAAGCTTGACATTCCTGAAAAATCCGAATGTAACTTTCGTTTTTTGTTTTAATACGATAAGAATATGAATGTGTATATTTAAAATGTTCATTAAATGAAAGCTTATTCGTGAATTCCAAAAAACTTTCTTCACATTCAAAGAAATATTTCAAATCGTCAGGATGAATGATTTTAAGAAGTAAATCAAGACTTAATTCGTTAGGTTCATAACCAGTTACAGTTTCAAAAGAAGAATTTGTAAACAAAATAGTATTATTGTAGCAATCAAAAATAAAGAAATAACTGTGTATTTGTTCAGGAGTTTTAATTTCATTGTCAATTTTTGATTGTGATTTTTGTGCTTTGACTAAATTATCCCATTTTTGTGTGTTAATTTTCTCCACTTTTCTTATTCTTTTAAGTGTTTGTAAAAAACAATTATTATGCGATAAAAATAGAAAAAATATTATAAAAATACCACAAATAGGGTATTTTAAATCTGTATTAAAGGATGGATATTTGCATGTGTTAATTAGTTATTATTTATAATTAAAATGATTGATTTACTTGTAAAAATATTTGAATTAATTTACTATTATAATATATAAATATATTTTTTGACTTTAATGGCGTTGTTTTAGAATTTTATTAACCAAGAAAAACACTTCTGAAAACACTTTGAATTAAAAAGACAATGTAGTCAAAAAAATGAAAAAAGGAAATCTCTTTATTTTGAGATTTCCTTTTTCGATTTAAAGAAGTGATATTTTTTTTATTGATTATTTTTTTTGCATTAAGTTATAATTTCCATGTAATTAATTTTAATGATTCTAGTGTTTTTTTTAAATAAAACTTTTGAAATAAAATTGTAATTTTATTGCTTTAAAACAAAGTGATGAATTTAAAAGATAAACTATTTTACAAGCTTTTTATTAAATCTGTTAACGATTTTTTTGAAGAAGAGTGTTTAAAATTTAGTGCTTCTCTTACATATTATACCATTTTTGCTTTGCCATCTTTTGCAATTATTTTAATAACTTTTTTAGGTTATTTTCTTGGAGAAGAAGAAGTTTCAGGAAATTTATTTCGTCAAATAAATCGAATGGTTGGTAACCAAGCTTCAAGTCAGATTCAAGAAATAATCAATAATTCAAAATTAACTAAGACCTCAATCATTGAAACAATAATTGGGGTAATTACGCTTCTTTTTTCTGCAAGTGGAATGTTTGGAGAAATTCAAAGTTCGATTAATGATATTTGGAAAATTAAAGCCAAAAATAGAAAAGGAATGATTAAAGCAGTAATTGACCAATTTTTTTCATTTTCAATGATTGCTGTGTTTGGGTTTATACTAGCTGTTTCTTTGTTGATAGATTCATTTATTGATGTATTGTACGACAAAATAGCAAAGGTTGTCAATATTGAAAAGTTGTTAATTGCAGATTATTTAGATTCGTTTTTAGTTTTTCTAATCATAACTTTTATTATCGTTTATGTTTTTAAGGAACTTCCGGATGCGGTTATTAAATTTAAGGATGCTTTTATCGGTGCTTTATTTACTGCTATTTTATTTATGATTGGTAAATGGGTTATAGGTGAATATCTAGAAAATTCAGATAAGTTTACACTTTATGGTACGGCAGGTTCTATTTTAATATTATTATTGTGGATTTATTACTCTGCAATTATACTTTATTTTGGTGCGGTTTTTACTAAAAATTACGCTTTAATTTATGGAAATTCTATTGTTCCAAATGAATATTCTGATTTTAAAGAATAGTAAAATTTCCAAATTATTTTAAATTTATAGATAAGCTAAGGCTTTTAAATGTCTGTAAAAATTACTAAATTAGCACAAAATCCAAATCCTTTTTATGCAAGAACAAACACAATATACCGAAGATAATATACGCTCGTTAGATTGGAAGGAACATATTCGTATGCGTCCTGGAATGTACATTGGAAAATTAGGTGATGGTTCATCTCCAGATGACGGTATTTATATTCTTATTAAAGAAGTTATCGATAATAGTATCGATGAATTTGTTATGGGAACAGGTAAAACCATTGAGGTTACAATCAAAGACCGCATGGTAACAATTCGCGATTACGGTCGTGGAATTCCGTTAGGAAAAGTTGTTGACGTTGTTTCTAAAATGAATACAGGAGGTAAATATGATTCTAAAGCTTTTAAAAAATCAGTAGGTTTAAACGGTGTTGGTACAAAAGCAGTAAATGCACTTTCTAATTTTTTTCGTGTCGAATCTGTTCGTGACGGACAATTAAAATGTGCCGAATTTTCTGCGGGTAATTTAGTTCTTGAAGAAGAAGTTGTTGAAACTACGCGTCGTAAAGGAACAAAAGTTTCTTTTACTGCAGATGATACCATCTTTAAAAACTATAAGTATCGTAAAGAATATATTGAAAAGATGCTTAAAAATTATTGTTACCTAAACACAGGATTAACAATTATTTTTAATGGCGAGAAATTTTATTCTGATAACGGTTTAAAAGATTTATTAGAAGAAAATATCGATCAAGAAGATATGGTTTATCCGATTATTCATTTGTTGGGTAACGATATCGAAATTGCGCTAACACATAGTAAATCTCAGTATTCAGAAGAATATTATTCTTTTGTTAACGGTCAAAATACGACACAAGGCGGAACGCATTTAAGTGCTTTTAGAGAAGGTGTTGTACGTACGATGAAAGAGTTTTACAATAAAAACTTTGAAGCTTCTGATATTCGTAAATCAATTGTAGCTGCTATATCTATTAAAGTAGAAGAACCTGTTTTTGAATCACAAACCAAAACAAAATTAGGTTCAACCGAAATGGGACCCGATGCACCATCTGTTCGAACATATATTAACGATTTCATTAAAAATAATCTCGATAATTTTTTACATAAAAATCCAGAAGTTGCCGAAGCACTTTTAAAGAAAATTCTTCAGGCAGAACGTGAACGTAAAGAATTATCTGGAATTCGAAAATTAGCTAAAGACCGTGCTAAAAAAGCAAGTCTTCACAACAAAAAATTGCGTGATTGTCGTGTGCATTTAACCGACATCAAAAACCCAAGATATCTTGAAAGTACGTTGTTTATCACCGAAGGTAATTCTGCATCAGGTTCGATAACAAAATCTCGTGATGTAAATACTCAAGCTGTTTTCTCTTTACGTGGAAAACCTTTGAATTCTTATGGAATGACTAAAAAGATTGTTTATGAAAATGAAGAGTTCAACTTATTGCAAGCTGCTTTAGATATCGAAGAAGACTACGAAAACTTAAGATATAACAATATCGTTTTAGCAACTGATGCCGATGTCGATGGAATGCACATTCGTTTGTTGATGATTACATTCTTTTTACAATTTTTTCCTGAATTAATCAAAGAAGGACATTTGTATATTTTGCAAACGCCTTTATTTAGAGTAAGAAATAAAAAGAAAACAATTTATTGTTATTCAGAAGAAGAGCGTGTGGCAGCAATTGAAGAGCTAAAACCAAAACCAGAAATTACCCGATTCAAAGGTTTGGGAGAAATCTCTCCAGATGAGTTTGTTAATTTCATCGGTCAGGATATTCGATTAGACCCTGTGATGTTAGATAAAGCAAGTTCCATTGAACAGCTTTTAGAATTTTATATGGGTAAAAATACACCGGACCGCCAAGGTTTTATTATTAAGAATCTTAAGGTTGAGTTGGATGTAGTTGAAGAAAAAAAGAAAGCTGAATTAATCGAATCAGAATAAAATATAGAGTAAAATTTAAACTTTTATTTCTAAAAAAATAAATGGACGAAGAAGAAAATTTAGAACCAATTTATAACGACCAACCAGATACAAACGAATTATCAGGTCAGTTTTACGATAACCAAGAAGATATAGGTAACGATTCTATTAAGAAAGTTACAGGTATGTATAAAGAATGGTTTTTGGATTATGCTTCTTATGTAATCTTAGAACGCGCGGTTCCGGCTATTGAAGACGGTTTTAAACCAGTTCAACGACGCATTATGCATTCTATTAAAGAATTAGATGATGGTCGTTATAACAAAGTTGCAAACATTGTAGGACATACGATGCAGTATCATCCACACGGTGACCAAAGTATTGGTGACGCTATGGTGCAAATAGGTCAAAAAGATTTATTAATCGATACGCAAGGTAACTGGGGAAATATTTTAACAGGTGACGAAGCTGCTGCTTCTCGTTATATCGAAGCACGTTTAAGCAAATTTGCTTTAGACGTTTTGTATTCTCCAAAAATTACCACTTGGCAATTGTCTTATGACGGACGTAGAAATGAACCGGTTAATTTGCCTGTAAAATTTCCGTTGTTATTAGCGCAAGGTGGAGAAGGTATTGCTGTTGGATTATCGACTAAAATTCTTCCTCATAACTTTAATGAGTTGATTGATGCTTCAATCAAACATTTAAAAGGAAAACCGTTTACATTATATCCAGATTTTCCAACGCAAGGAATAGCAGATGTTTCTAATTATAACGATGGAATGCGTGGCGGACGAGTTCGTGTTCGTGCAAAAATCACACAGTTAGATAAAAATACTTTAGTTATATCTCAAATTCCTTTTTCGACTACAACAACTAGTTTGATTGATAGTATCTTAAAAGCTAATGAGAAAGGAAAAATTAAAATCAAGAAAATTGAAGATAATACGGCTGCAGAAGTTGAAATTCTAATTCATTTACCAGCTGGTGTTTCTCCAGATAAAACAATCGATGCACTTTATGCTTTCACAGGTTGCGAAACGTCGTTGGCGCCACTTGGTTGCGTAATTGAGAATAATCTACCGTTGTTTACCGGAGTTAGTAATATGCTTCGAGTTTCGACTGAACGTACGGTTCAATTATTAAAACGCGAACTAGAAATTGAACTTGGTGAGTTAGAAGAACAATGGCATTATTTATCGTTAGAACGAATTTTCATCGAAGAACGAATCTATCGTAGAATTGAAGAAGAAGAAACTTGGGATGGTGTAATTACAACTATTGACGAAGGTTTAAAACCATTTATCAAACATTTAAAACGTGAGGTAACCGTTGATGATATTACACGTTTAACCGAAATTAAAATCAAACGTATTTCTAAATTCGATATCGATAAAGCGCAAGAAAAAATTGAAGCTTTAGAAGGAGATATCGAACAAGTAAAATACAATTTAGAACATATTATCGATTTTACGATTGATTTCTTTACACGTTTAAAAGAAAAATACGGAAAAGGTCGTGAACGTAAAACCGAATTAAGAAGTTTTGATACTATTGAAGCTACTAAAGTAGTTTTACGAAACACCAAGCTTTACGTAAATCGTGAAGAAGGATTTATCGGAACTGGATTAAAACGCGACGAATATGTTGCTGATTGTTCGGATATCGATGATGTCATTGTCTTTTTGAGAAGCGGTGTAATGATGGTTACGAAAGTGGATGATAAAAAATTCATTGGTAAAGATATCATTCACATTGCTGTCTTCGATAAAAACGACAAACGTACCATTTACAATATGATTTATCGCGATGGAAAATCGGGACCTTCGTATGTAAAACGATTTAATGTTTCGGGTGTTACTCGTGATAAAGAATACGATTTAACGCAAGAAAAACCAGGTTCGCAAGTCCTTTATTTTTCATGGAATCCAAACGGAGAAGCAGAGGTTGTAACTATTTTATTACGTCAACTTTCGAATGTGAAGAAATTGAAATTCGATTTGGATTTTGCCGAGCTTTTAATCAAAGGACGTTCATCAAAAGGAAATTTAGTAACTAAATATTCAATCAAAAAAATCGATTTAAAAGAAAAAGGAATTTCTACTTTACGTCCGCGTAAAATTTGGTTCGATGATACAGTAAGTCGTTTAAATGTTGATGGAAGAGGGGAGTTGCTTGGTGAATTTAAACCAGAAGACCGTTTACTGATTATTACGCAAAGTGCTAAAGTAAAAACGATAATTCCTGAATTGACCACGCATTTTGATGAAGATATGATTGTCTTAGAAAAATGGATTCCGAATAAACCAATTTCTGTTGTTTATTACGATGGTGAAAAATCGAAATACTTTGTAAAACGTTTCTTGGTTGAAAACGAAAATAAAGAAGAGTTTGTAATTACAGAGCATCCATATTCTAAATTAGAAATTGTTTCAACCGATTATCGTCCGATGGCTGAAATTATCTTTGCTAAAAATAAAGGAATTCAGAAAGAAAATATGGAGTTGAACTTTGAAGAATTTATTGCTGTAAAAGGTATTAAAGCAATCGGAAATCAATTAACTTCTGATAAAATCAAATTGATTAATTTGTTAGAATCGTTGCCTTTTGAACTTCCTGAAGAAGAAATCAAAGAAATTATTTTAGACGAAATTGATGAAAATAATTTAGGACTTGAAGAAGACGGACAAATTATCCTTTTTCCTGAGGCTGAAAATCCGACAGAATAACAAAAGCTTCCTAAATCAGGAAGCTTTTATTATTATATTATAAATGATTATTGAACTTTCATACAGTTCTCATAGACAAATGCTCCATTCATTAAATTATTATTTAATTTTTTCGATGCTAGTTCGTTTTTAGAATTATCTTTAACTAGAGACAGCTCGAATTTAAAATCTGACCAAGAATTGTACTCTAAAAATTCTAGTTTTTGTTCGCAATTCAAATCAAGCTTAAACAACTTAGATTCAATGTTTTTAAATAATAATTTGTTATAATAATCACTAAAAGAATCATATCCGTATTTTTCAACTAATAAGTTGTAATTCTCAACGATTTTTTTTCTTGATATATCATTTAAATCAATGGTTTTATTTAAATTATTGAATAATAAAACACCTTCGTTTACTGATTTGAAAGAAGTTTTACTTAAATTGTTTTTTAACCAACTTTCAAAATTTGAATCAAAATCGTCTTTTATATCTATTTCTTCAGAATCTACTTTTTTGAAAAACTCTTTAGATAATTCAAACTCTTTTGTGTTTACATCTGAAAAATAAAAGTTGTCTGAATTTTCCATTAGTTCAATAAATAACGGGTCGTTAGAAATTTTATCAGTTATATTCTGAGAAATAACAAACTGATTAAAAAAAAGAGCCAGAAATAAAGTGCCGAATATGTTTTTCATAATTTTTTAGTTTAATTAAATAACGAAACCTTACTTGTATTAAGTATAAAAAATATAAAGAAAATTTTTCTTTTTTAATTTATTTAAGTATTGAATAATTTGTGTTTGATAAAAACTTTAAAACGACACCGATTGTTTGTTGTGAGTTAGGATTGACTTAAAAAACTACAAATACGTTAATTTTGAAAATAAACTAAACGGATTCATTGACTTTAGAAAGATTATAATTTAAAAATTAATGTTGATTTGTTTACTTGAGATTAATCTAATAAGCAATAAGTAAAATATTAAAATGAGATGAATTAGAATTAAATGAAATTTATAATTATCGAAATCCATCCAGCAACAAGTAACAATCCACCAATTGGAGTGATTGGTCCAAGAAAACGCCATTTTTTATTTAAGGCACTTGTTATTGTCAATCCATAAATACTAAATGAAAAGAAAATAATACCAAGTGTAAATAATATTGAAAGTGTATCTATATTACTAAACAGTTGCGCATTACATCCTATTATGATAAGTAAAATGGCATGATACATTTGATATTTGATGCCAGTTTCATAATTCTTTAATTGTTCATCATTCATGAATTTTTTGAATGCATGCGCTCCAAAAGCACCAAGAATTACAGAAAGCGCACCGAATGTTGCACCGATAATTAGTATTGTTGTATTCATTTTAATCGAAGGTTAATTGTCCTAAAATTTCTTCTGACATAAATGGTCCGCCAGGATATTTAGCTGTATAATCTAAGTTTAACCAAACTTTTCCACGTTCATCAATGTGATAAAAAATTTGTTTGCCTTTACTTTCATTCTTGAATAGAACTTCTTGAATTAAATATATAATGTTTTCAATGTTAGATTCGTCTCCGATTAACATTTCAGGATACATATGTGCTTGTGTATGAATGATTCTAGGTGTTCCACCAATAGCGCGTATCAAAGATGCCATTAGAATTGCATGGTCGTCACAATCTCCAGAAAAATGCTCTAAAGATTCGGTTGCTTTTGCAATATATTCTCTGTTTTTTGGGTCGTTAACATAATTCCATCTTCCTTGAACTTCCTTGAAAATAGCAAAACATTGAATGATTTGTCTGTAATCATGAAAACCTTTAACATCTCTAAAATGGTTAGTGGTTGCTTTTAAAGCAAAATTTCTAACTTTTGGATTATCATATTCAACCGCAGCTTCAATTTTTGATTTATTCGGAAAAGGTAAAAGTTTTGAAACAAAAACATCCTGTGGATGTGCATCGGCTGACATAGCAAAAATCATAGCTCGGTAATCTTCATAAACCGAATTAAATCCGTAACCCTGAAACAAAGTTCCCCAAACCAAAGTTCCAAGATAAATTATAAGAATAAAGAAAATAAACCTTTTAAAATAACTCAACAAAAATTGCATACCGATTATAATCGCTAAGAAAAGTAAAATTCTGTCAAGGTGAATCGGCCAATCAGGGTCAATTAAAACCTGATGTAAAATGATAAATACAGGAATTAATATTAAAATATTCAGAATAAAAATAACAATAGAATCCCATGGCTTAGGTATCCTAAACTTTCGAATTGTGGCTTTAAGCTTAACTATTGTTGGATTTGACATTTATTTTATAACCTCGTTAAAATTCAGGGTAGATTTAATGATTCCTAATTCTAATAATTGATTTTGTATTTGTTCGAATTGTTTTTCAGTTAATTGCTTTTGCGACCATTTTGTAATCTTAAGCCATTCTTGAATGTCTTCTAACTTTTGTTCGTAACGCGAAGCCAAAGTTTTGTCGATACTTGGTATTTGTTTAAACTCAATAGTTGTGTAATTAATAACTTCTAAAATGTTTTTAATAACCGCTTGGTTGTTTTCGTAAAATTCTTTTCGAGCAACAATTACAAAACAAGGCCAAGGTGTAGGACAAACTCCAATTCGTCTAAAAATATTTTTATCTACAATAGGTTGCGTCATAAAACGGTCCCACATAAAATAGTCGGCTTTGTTTTCTGTTAAAGCAATAACTGCGCCATCTAAAGTATTTACAATCTCATACGATAAAACATCTGAATTCCAACCTTCATTTTTTGCATTTACTATTGCCATAAGTTGCGAACCAGAACCATTTCTGCTTATGGCAACTTTTTTATCTTTTAAATCAGAAATAGTTTGAAATGTACTTTGTGCCGCCACATGAATTCCCCATTGTAAAGGCGAAGCAACATATTGTTGTAGTACAACAGATTCATTTCCGTTAGAAATGTCTTTTAAAATACCTTCGGTTAAAATAACGGCTAAATCGGTCTCGTTTTCACGAAGCATCTGACACATTTTGCCGGTACCTTCAGGAACATCGGTCCAATCTAAATCAATTCCAATTTCATTAAACTCACCATTTTCAAGGCAAAACTGCCATGGTAAATTAAAGTGCTCAGGAACACCAACAATTTTAACCGTTTTCATTTTAAAAATTTTATGCTAAGATAATAAAGCTAAAGTTTTTTCTTCATAAAAATTAAATAAAAAAATCGTTCATTTGAACGACCTTTTAAATAGAAATTATTTCAATAGAACTTCGTCCATTTCCTTGCTTTTCGATATGAATTTGAACCGGAATTCGCTCTGTCATTTCAGAAACGTGAGAAATTACGCCAACTTTCTTACCTTGATTTTGCAAACTTTCCAGAGCATCCATTGCAATTGCTAAAGTTTGCGCATCTAAAGTTCCAAAACCTTCGTCAATAAACAACGATTGAATATTCATTTTTGACGATGAAAGTGATGACAATGCCAAAGCTAAGGCTAACGAAACTAAGAAAGATTCGCCTCCAGAAAGTGAATGTACCGAACGAATTTCACAAGCCATATCGTTATCAATAACTTGTAAACTCAAGGTGTTTGGAATGCGTTCTAATGTATATCTACGATTGATTTTTTCTAATTGAATGTTTGCATATCGCAACAAAATATCAAGTGTGTATTCTTGGGCAATTTTCTTAAATTTTGCTCCATCAGCGCTTCCAATTAATTCGTTAAGCTGGCTCCATTTAGTCAATATTTCAATTAAAGCTTCGCGTTGTTTTAATAAAGTATTTTGAGAATTTCTGTTTTTTGAATCATTTGCAATTTGATTTTTGATTGAAATAATACGTTCATTTGCCAACTGGATTTCAGCTTCTAATTGTAAAATAACAGTATTGATTTCTTCTTCAGAAATTGTTGGTTTGTTGTTTAATTCGTGTTTTGATAAAGCTGATTTTCTGTCGTTAACCAAAGTTTCTTGATTGCTGATTTGAGTGAATAAATCTTGAATGTAATTGCGTTCGTTTTGTAGCCATTCAACATTTAATGTCACAAAATCAAATACTTTTTCGAACGGAATTTGCATTTTGGTTGTCCAAATTTCAATTTGATTTGAATTCTTTTGTAATGATATTTCAATCAGATTCAACTGTTCAATCAAACTTTCTTTGCGCGAATTCCATTCAATTAATTGCGATTGATACGTTTGTAAAAGTTGCTTTTGGTCTTCTGATTTTTGAATTAAATTAACGAATTCTGTTTTTAATTGTGCTTCAATTGCATCAACAGCAGCGCCATTAAAATATTTCTTTCTTTCGTTTTTTATTTCATTTAAATGATTTTCAACTTCAATCAATTCAATTTTTGATTGTTGAATTTCTGCGGCTTTTTCACGAATTGTTTTTTCTGATTCCTGAATTTCAACCTTTATCTGAAAATGTTGTTCTGTAATTTGTTCAAATTCTTTTTGCTGATTTTTCCATTGACTACTAATTTCTTGATGGTTTAAAATAAAAGCTGTCGAATTTTGTTGCCAATAATTAAACCATTGTTCGTTTTGAAGTAAATTATTTACTTCTTGAATTTGTCTTTTATAATTTGAGCTTTTTAATTTAATACTTTCAGAAAGAAATTCAATTTGATTCGAATTTTTTCCAATTTCTGATTTTAAATCAAATATTTCTGATGTTATTTTTTGTTCATTTTGATGAATTTCGGCAGCACTAAATTGTAATTTATCTTTTTCAAAAACTAACTTTCGTAATTCTTGTAAACTAAGTTCATTTTTCTGAATATCGATTTCCATTTTTCTTAAATCAATATTCAAATTTTGTAGAGTTTCTTCAAGATTGGTATTTAAATTTTCAAAAGCAAATGTTTCATTAAGCAATTTAATTGCATTTTCAGCTTTTATTTGTATCGATTTTTGTTCTTCAATATCTTTTTCAAACTGAATAATTTCTTGTTTTAATTGTGCTTCCTTAATAGTGATTTGTTCAAGTTCATTTTCTAATTTTATTAAATCATTTTGTGTTTCGTTAGCAACATTTTCTAACGGATTATGAATTGCATACGGATGTTCAGCAGAACCACAAACCGGACAAGGTTCACTTTTAATTAAATTTTCACGTAACGAAATTACATTTTCAGATTTTTCAAGATTTAATCGTTCAATAAGCTTTCTTAAAATTTCTTTTTCAATGTTTTTAGTGTTTTTAAGAACCTCGAATTCAAAAATTTGTTTACCAAAAACAATAGTATTTTGTTTCGCATTTTCAATTTTTGAAGCAGCTAATTTCATAGAATCGCTCCATTCAATGAGTTTGGTTAAACCTTGAATTGTCTGATTTTTTAAATCTTTTGAGTTTAATAATTTTTTATATTCGTTTTCCTTTTCTGAAATATTTTCTTTTTCTAATTGTTTTTGTATATCGATAAGTGTATTCGAAATGCTTTCTTTCTTAGTAAGAATTTGTTTTTGAATGTTTTCTTTTTCAAAAAGTTGTACTTGTAAATTTTCATTCATAAAAACCAATTGATTTTTTTTGTTTTCTTCAATCGGAATTTCTAATTTATTCTTTTCAGCTTCTTTTAAATAAGTCAAAACTAACGGTTCGTTAGTTACATAACTTTCATAAATTCGATGTTGCTCAAACCAATTTCTGATTTGATTTTGCTGTTGGATTAATTGATTTTCAAATGTGTTTTTATTTTTAAAATCTGTATTTAATTTATCTAAAACCGAAACAATTAAATTGTGCTTTTGAGTTTTTTCTAAATAATTTTTTTGTCCAGTTTCTATTTGATAATCTAATCTTCGAGCAATTTGATAAAGTGGATAATTTGTATTAATTTGATTTTGAATCTCTTGAATTTGAACGTCAGTTTTATTCAAGTCAATGGTTAAATGATTGATTTTATTTATTTGTAAATCAATATTTTGCTTTAATTCGCTTTCGTTTTTTTTACTTTTTTCTATTTCTATTTTTTGTTGTTGATATGATAAAACAACTTCTTTAATTTCCTGAAAAGATTCAATTGTTTTTAAGTGATTTATTCTTTCTTGTTGCGTTAAGATTTGTTCACGTTTTTCATCTAACGTTATTTGCGCTAAATGTAAATGTTGCTGAATTTCTTTTTCTGTTTTATACCAATCTAAAATTGTTTTGGAATCTTTTGATTTCAGATTCATTTCAATCATTTGATTTTCTAAAATTAAAATTTCAGAATTCAAATCGGCAATTTGTTCATCCGAAAGCAATTCAAAAACCTCTAATTTGTTGCTTATTTTTTCAACTTCATCTTTTTGATTTTTGTATTTTTCGTATATTCTTTTCGATATTTTACTATAAATATCTGTTCCGGTAAGTTTCTCTAAAATATCAGCTCTATTATTGTCATCGGCTTTTAAAAACGAAGTAAATTCGCCTTGAGCCAAAATAACCGATTTGGTAAACTGTTCGTATTTTAAACCAATTAAACGTTCAATTTCAGCTAAAACAAATGTTTTTCTGCTTTCAGGAAAAGCGACATCATCTGTGATATTATGTAACAAAATTACTTCTGATTGAATGGCTCCAGTTATACGATTATTTGCTCTGCGAATGTTCCATTCAGAACGATAATATTTCCCATCAACACCAATAAATGTCAATTTTACATGTCCTTGAACAGCACCTTTTCGCAAAAGTGTTTTTACATCTTTGTTAGAAATGGTTTTGTCTTTAGTATCTAAAATCTGAACCGTGGAAGTTAAAGGAGCTAATCGTGGCGTTTTATTGTATAAAGCCAAACAAATGGCATCTAACAAAGTCGATTTACCGGCTCCGGTTGCTCCTGTAATTGCAAATAATCCAATAGAATTTAAAGGTTCACTTTCAAAATCAATTTGATAACAACCGTCAATCGATGCAATATTGTTTATTTCTAAAGCAGTAATTTTCATAATTAATTTTGGTTTTCTTGATTAATTTCAACTAAAATATCGTTAAACA
Source organism: Flavobacterium sp. I3-2 (assembly GCF_013389595.1). Classification (NCBI taxonomy): domain Bacteria; kingdom Pseudomonadati; phylum Bacteroidota; class Flavobacteriia; order Flavobacteriales; family Flavobacteriaceae; genus Flavobacterium; species Flavobacterium sp. I3-2. Next base: position 2,951,726 of record NZ_CP058306.1, on the reverse strand, counting down.
TTTGATTGAATTCTTCGGGGATATCTTCGTTATATTTATCGTTATAAATGGTGTTTAAAACTTGAATAGGTTGCAAATTATATAATTCAATTTCGTTTACTAAAACATTTTCATTTGACGATTTGTCTTTTCGAGGAAGCTTGGTATCAATTCGAGCTAATCTCACATTTTTAGTTTGTACAATTTCTTGAATCCTGTTTTTTAAATCAGGAATTGGCTTATCTAACAAAACTTTGACTTCGAGGTAAGGTGCGTTTTTATCTTCATCATTTTTAATCGGAAGATTTTCTAATTCAAATAAAACTTCTTCCCAAACTTTATTTTGTTTCGGAATACTTAAAAGTGGTGTATGAATTGGAATTTCAATAATTTCTAAGTTTTCAAAAATTCCTTTATTGATTTCAAAAATAACGACTTGATGTTTGTATGTTTTTTCAGAAAATGATAACGGAATCGGACTTCCAGAATAACGAATAGCATCGTTTGCCGAAAGTCGTTGTGGTTTATGAATATGACCAAGAGCTACATATTTTAAATCTGAAGGAAAACTTGAAGTATTGATGTTTTCTACGCCGCCAATAATCGGTCTTTCGGCAGTATCTTCAATATTAGTTTCAACACCCATTGCGTGTAAATGGCCCATCGCAATGATGGTTTGATTCGATTTTTTCTTTAAATTTATGTTATCAAAAGCTTCGGTATAAAATTTAGAAATTCCGTAATTATATTCATAAACTCCAGCTTCATTTTTTGGATAATCGCCAATTCGTAAAAACGGCACAGCTAAACAAAATACTTCAACTTCATTTTGATAGTTGGTTAACGAAATGGTTAATGCATCATAATCAATAGATTTATCAACATTTTTTTTTACGTTACCAATTATCGAAACTTTAGTATTTTGAAGTAGGGGAATGGGCATTTCTAAACGAATTGCCGAATCGTGATTTCCTGCAATTATTACAACTTGTAGATTTGGATACGCATTGGTAATTTCACTTAAAAACGAATAAAACAAAGTGATTGAAGCTCCAGAAGGATTTGCGGTATCAAAAATATCTCCAGCAACCAACAAAACATCGATATCTTGTTCTGATATGGTTTGATTTAACCAATTTAAAAAAGCTTGATGTTCTTGATGACGGTCAAAATCATAAAACGTTTGTCCGATGTGCCAATCTGAAGTATGTAAAAATTTCATTAATCTTGTTTTTTAGCTTCACAAATTTAAAGTTTATTAACGACAAGATGTGACATCAACTTGCTGTTTTTATTTAATTTCTTTTCATATATTTCAGTTTGCTTTATAAAATTTAGTTATTTTTGAGATCCTTTGCTTTTTCGTAATTAATATATTTTCAATGTTATTTAATTCTATAGAATTTATGTTCTTTCTGCCAATAGTTTATCTTTTATATTGGTTTGTAACGAACAAAAAATTAAGTTTACAGAATATTTTACTATTAGTTTCAAGTTATATTTTTTATGCTTGTTGGGATTGGCGATTTTTATTTTTATTGATGTTTTCTACATTCTTAGATTATTTTTGTGGAATTCGAATTGATAAAGAGCAAAATCAATTCAAAAGAAAATTATGGTTGTTTTTATGTGTTGGAATTAATGTTGGTTTTTTAGGATTTTTTAAATATTACAATTTTTTCATAGACAATTTTGTTTTATTAATTGAATCTTTTGGTTTTCAAGCTCATATTTCTTCTTTACAAATTATTCTTCCAGTTGGAATTTCATTTTATACTTTTCATGGTTTATCATACGTAATTGATATTTACAAACGAAAAATTTCATCAGAAAAAAACTTTGTTGAATATTCACTTTTCGTAAGTTATTTTCCTCTTTTAGTTGCTGGACCAATCGAAAGAGCTACTCATTTATTACCTCAAATTAAGAAACCTCGTTTTTTTAATCGTGAACAATCTGTATCTGGATTAAAACAAATTTTGTGGGGCTTTTTCAAGAAAGTAGTTATTGCAGATAATTGTGCTTTTTTTGTAAATCAAATATTTGATAATTCAGCAGAGCAAAACGGAAGTACTTTATTTTTAGGCGCGGTACTTTTCGCTTTTCAGATTTATGGTGATTTTTCAGGTTATTCAGATATTGCAATTGGAACTTCCAAACTGTTTGGAATTGATTTATTAAAGAACTTTAATTTCCCGTATTTTTCGCGTGATATTTCCGAATTTTGGAGACGTTGGCACATTTCGTTATCATCTTGGTTTCGTGATTATTTATATATTCCGTTAGGAGGAAGTAGAGGTGGAACCTGGATGAAAGTCAGAAATACTTTTATTATTTTTATTGTAAGTGGATTTTGGCATGGTGCTAATTGGACATTTATTGTTTGGGGAGCATTAAATGCAATTTTTATGATGCCAGCCATGATTTCTGGAACAAACAGACATTATTTAGACGTGGTTGCTCAAGGGAAAATTTTTCCAACAATGAAAGAAATATTGCAATTATTTTCCACTTTTACATTAACTGTTTTTGCTTGGATATTTTTTAGGGCCGAAAACTTAAATCATGCATTAAATTATATTAAAGGAATTTTTACGAAAAGTTTTTTCTCTATTCCTGAATTTGAATTAAAAACAATTGGTATTTTAATTACCTTTTTTATGGTTGTTGAATGGTTTGGAAGAGAGCAAGATTATGCAATTGACAAATTCTTTTTAAACAAGAAGTATTTGCGATATACCTTTTTCTATTTGATTATTATTTTAGTTTTTTGGTTTGGAACCGATAAACAGCAATTTATTTATTTCCAATTTTAACTAACAAAAAATGAAAAAATTTATAATAAAAACAACGTTGTTTATTTCGCCATTTATTGTTTTACAGTTAATTGCTCTTTTTTTATTTAATACTAAAAATGGTGATTTAATTCGTGTTGGTCAGATGTACGAAATGTTTCCATCATATCGAAATAACTTGACAAATGAATTAGAAAATCAAACTTATTTTGAAGAAATTAATGATATAAATACAAGTGGCAAAAGCATTAAATATTTTTTAGTTGGCGATTCATTTACAAATGATAAAAATGGATACAAAAATTATTTAGGTTTTTTGAGCAATGAAAAAGTTGCTTCACTACATTTGAATTTATTAGTAAATGACAATCCAATACAAACGCTTTATGCATTAACAAAAACTGATTTTTTTAGAAATAATAAAATAGAATTTGCTGTTGTAGAAAGTGTAGAGCGATATTTAGCTTATAGAGGAAATACTTTTGACCCAAATATTACAATTGAAAAAACGAAATATGAACCGCCTTTTTATGAAGCTGAGAGAGATTTTCATTTTAAGTTAACTGATAAAGAATTTCCAAATAAATCTATATTTACTTTACCTTTTAATACTTTTAGATATTTTAATGAAGCAGAAGATTTTAATCAAATTTATCGTTTCAATACCAAGAAAAATTTATTTTCTGTAGATAAAAATGAAGTTTTTTGTTATCATGAAGATTTAGATTTACTTGCTGATAATAATTGGCCAAATAATATTGAAAATTTAAAAAAAGCTCTTGAAAGTTTGCAAATTGAATTAGAAAAACAAAATGTAAAATTAGTTTTTTTACCAGCTCCAAATAAATTGACTGCATATTATGATTATATAATTACAGAAAAAAAGATTGAAAAACCTATTATTTTAAGTGAAATAGAAAATACAACTAAAAAATATATTTATGTAAATCCGTTAAAAAGTGTGAATGCATTTGATAATAATAACAAAAAGGACTTTTATTTTTATGATGATACACATTGGTCATTTTTGGGTTCAAAAGCAGTAGCAGAACAAATTATATCGGAAACAAAATAATTTTAGGTTTTACAAATTTTGAAAATAATGTCTTTTATTTCTTTAGATTTATTTAATGTCATTAGATGACTTCCATTTTGAATTGTAAAGTCAGCTTCTACATTTCTGATTGGAATAATTTTATCATTATTACCATGAATATGAATAACATTAGTTGGGATTTCAACATTTTTCCAATGAGAAATTTCGTTGATAGCCCATTTCATAAAAAGAATATCAGTATCTTTTATAATAGCTTTTAGCAATTGTTTTTCTTCGATTGAATTTGCTCCAAATAACCAATTTAAAACAAAATTTGATTTAGTTAAAATAGAATTAGGTATTAGTTTAGTCGCTTTTATTTTGCCTAAAAAACGATAAAGCCATGGAAGTTCATATTTTGTTTTTGCCGATGAAATTAAAATAATTTGCTTTGCTTTTTTAATTTTGGCTATTTCCATTAGCATCATTCCGCCAAATGAAAGCCCTATTAAAATGGGGTTTTCGTCTAGTATTTTTTCTGAAATTGTCTGTGCGTAGTTTTCAATAGTTTCATTTTTTTGAGGGGAAATCCAACTGATATGTACAATCTGAAGATTTCCAAAATCAATTTTTTCAAATGCACGATAATCAGCGCCCAAACCACTAAAAATATAAATTGTACTCATTTAAGTTTGATTTGTTTTTCTTCAATTTTTCTTGAAGAATAAAAACTAAATGTAGAACTTTAGATCGAAGTTTTATTGCAATCTGAACAAAAATATAGATTAAAAAAAGTAAAATAACATGTCTCAAATTTATAACCAACTTTTTGGGACATGTCATTTAAGATTTTTCAATCGGACTTTTTTTATTTTCTAACTGCCTTAGGAACTAAAACAGTATAATCACCACCATTTCTTAAAACATCTCGAACAATACTCGAACTGATGTAAGATGTACTTGCTGCCGTAAGTAAAAAAACGGTTTCTATTTTTGACAAAACGCGATTGGTATGTGCGATTGCTTTTTCGAATTCAAAATCAGCCGGATTTCTCAATCCTCGTAAAATGAATTGCGCATTTTTCTCTTTACAAAAATCAATTGTTAAACCTTGATACGTTTCAACTTTTATTTTTGGTTCATCTTTAAAAGTTTCTTCAATAAAATGTTTGCGTTCTTCTAAAGTAAACATGTATTTTTTGTCGGCATTTACGCCAATTGCTACAATAATTTCGTCGAATAACGGAATGGCTCTACGAATAATATCTTCATGACCGTTTGTAATTGGGTCAAAAGAACCTGGAAAAACTGCTTTTCTCATCTTAATTTATTTAAAGCTAATTCAATCGCATTACCAAATAATTCAGGTAATGTTATGTTTGCAGCTCTTGCTTGTTGAGGCAAAATACTTTCTGCAGTTAACCCTGGAATGGTATTCATTTCTAACATAAATGGTTCTCCGTCTACTAAAATAAATTCACTTCTAGAAAATCCGCTCATGTTTAAAATTTTATAAACACGTTTTGCAGTTTCTTCAACTTTATTTTTTTCTACTTCAGAAATTCGAGCTGGAGTTATTTCACTAGATTTTCCTTGGTATTTGGCTTCGTAATCAAAGAAATCATTTTCAGAAACAATTTCGGTAATTGGTAAAACAATTATTTCGCCTTTGTAATTAATAACACCAACAGAGACTTCAGTTCCTTTTAAATAACTTTCAATTATTATTTCGTTATCTTCTTTATACGCGTTTTCGATAGCAGTTAATAAATCTTCAGATTCTTTCACCATCGAAATTCCAAAACTAGAACCCGAACGATTTGGTTTTACAAAACAAGGTAATCCAACTCGTTTAATAATTTCTTCAGTATTTATTGCATCTCCTTGGTTTATTAAATACGAAATTGCAGTTTTAATTCCATAAGGTTTTAAAACAGAAAGTAAATCTCTTTTATTAAAAGTTAATGCAGCTTGATAAAAATCACAACTGGTTTGTGGAATATTTAACAATTGTAAATAAGCTTGCATTAATCCATCTTCACCTGGAGTTCCGTGAATGGCGTTGAAAACCACATCAAATGTTATTTTTTGGTTATCGACAACAACTGAAAAATCATTTTTGTCAATTGAAAATTCATTTTCATTCTCATCGACATAAACCCATTTGTTTTTTAAGATGTGAATTTTATATGGAATGTATTTTGAACGATCTAACTGCTGCGAAACAACGTTTCCGCTTATCAAAGATATCTGATATTCACTAGAATATCCGCCCATTATTATGGCAACTTTTTTCATAAAGATTTCTGTGTTAAAGGAATATATTTTTTTTGAAATAAAAATCTATCAAAACAAATTTATAAAAAAGCTACTAACAATTTATTTATATCTTTGTGAAAATTAAATTTTATGAGTTTGCTTAATTTTATAAAAAGTCGTCAATTTTTTGTTTCTTTATTTTTAGCAATTGTTATCTTCCTAGCTTTGGGTTTTATTGCCCTACAATCATTAGGTATTTTTACTAAACATGGAGATGAAATTGCACTTCCAAATCTTACTAAAATGACTATTGAACAAGCAACAGAAAAGCTTGATCAAGAAGGTTTGAAATTAATTGTTTTAGACACAGTTGACTTTGATAAAAATTATCCACCTTTAACTATTGTTTATCAAGATCCTATTTTTGATTCTAAAGTAAAAGAAGGTCGTAAAATTTATGTAAAAGTAAATGCCAAAGGTTTTTCATCTGTACGTTTACCTAACTTAAACGATAGGACTTTACGTCATGCAATTGCCGCAATCGAAGCGATGGGATTACAAAAAGGAGAAATTCGTTACGAACCTCATTTAGCTAAAGATGTTGTAATTCAGGTCGAACAAGATGGTCGTATTTTACGTGCTGGAGATAAAGTACAGAAAAATTCGAAAATTGACTTTGTTGTTGGTGACGGTATGTTAGGATTTAAAGTTGAACAAGACACAATTAATGATGCATTTGAAGATGTCGCGCCTGCGGTTGATTCAATTTTTTAAAATATATGTTAGAAGATAATACAATTGGACCTGACGAATTAGATGGTGATTTATTTGAACACTTCAGATTCGAGGCAGGTAAAGGACAAGCTCCATTACGCGTAGATAAATTTTTGATGAATTTAGTTGAAAATGCTACACGTAATAAAATTCAACAAGCTGCAACAAACGGAAATATTTTTGTTAATGATATTACGGTAAAATCAAATCATAAAGTCAAAGCAAATGATGTGGTTCGTGTTTTAATGGAACAACCACCGTTTGAAAATATCATTATCCCAGAAAATATCCCTTTAGATATTGTTTACGAAGATGATGATTTACTTGTTATTAATAAACCTGCAGGTTTGGTTGTGCATCCAGGTCACGGAAATTATACCGGAACTTTGGTAAATGCATTGGCTTATCATTTTGAAAATTTGCCTTTAAATAGCTCAGAACGCCCTGGTTTAGTACATCGAATCGATAAAGATACATCTGGATTATTGGTTGTAGCTAAAACTGATTGGACCATGTCTGAACTTCAAAAACAATTTGCAGCTAAAACAACAGAGCGTGAATATATTGCTATTGTATGGGGAAATGTTGTAGAAGATGAAGGAACTATTGAAAGTTATATAGGTCGTCACGTAAAAAATCGTATGCAAATGGCTACATTTCCAGACGATTCAACAGGAGCAAAGTATGCAGTTACACATTACAAAGTGTTAGAGCGTTTAGGATATGTTACATTGGTTTCTTGTAGATTAGAAACAGGAAGAACACATCAAATACGTGTGCATTTAAAATCAATTGGACATACGTTGTTTAATGACGAACGTTACGGCGGAAATATGATTTTAAAAGGAACTACCTTTACAAAATACAAACAGTTTATTGACAACTGTTTTCAGATTTTACCTAGGCAAGCCTTACATGCTAGAACTTTAGGTTTTATGCATCCAATTAAAAAAGAATTTATGCGTTTTGAAACAGATTTGCCTCAAGATATTCAAACTTGTATTCAAAAATGGAAAACGTATTCAAGTAATCACGAAGTAGTAGAAGACGACGAATAATATGAAAACAATTGCATTTGTAGGAAGTAACTCATCAAAGTCAATAAACAAACAATTGACTTTATCGTTACTAAAAAATCAGGAAGTAGAATTTATTGATATTCAAAATTGGAATATTCCAATGTATAGTGAAGATGCTCAAATTAAGGATGGTTTTCCTGAATTAATTAATCATTTAGCTAATCAAATTTCAACTGCTTCAAATCTTATTATCTCAGTAAACGAGCACAATAGCGATGTTTCAGCATTTATGAAAAATATTTTAGATTGGCTTTCTCGTCATACCAAAAAAATATTTACAGATAAGAATGTTTTGGTTTTGAGTACATCAAACGGTCAAAGAGGTGGATTGTCAGCAAATGAATTTACTGTTGGTTTTTGTACTAGAAATGGAGCTGTAAATGTAGAAAGCTTTACATTTCCATCGTTTTCTCAATATTTCGATTCAGAAAAACAAGAAATATCAGATAATGATAAGAAAACTGAATTTGAAACCATTATTTCAAATTTTATAAAAAAATAAATGAAGCGTATTTCTAAACAATTTCCTATAAATAATGCGGATGAATTCAAGAAAAAACTTTTGCAATTCACACAGCAATTCAGAGAAATTACTTATTTAGAAAATAATAAACATCAAGCAAAATACAGCACATTCGATGCTGTATTTGCATTTGATGCCTTAACGACTTTACAAACCGACACATTTCAAGGTTTCGATAAGTTAAAAGAACACCAAAATCAATTAAACGATTGGCTTTTTGGATATTTATCTTATGATTTAAAAAACGACGTCGAAGCGATTTCTTCAAATAATTTTGATGGATTAGGATTTCCTGATTTGTTTTTTTTTCAACCTAAAAAAGTAATCTTTGTTTCAGATTCATTCGCAGATTTTCATTATTTGAACATGTGTGATGATGAGTTAGATTCTGATTTTAAAGAAATTATTGATATTACTTTAAGTGAAGATTTAACTCATTCTGAAATTATAATTAAAGAACGAATTTCAAAAGATGCTTATTTATCTAAAGTAGAAAAGGTTAAAGAGCATATTCAACGTGGTGATATTTATGAAGCTAATTTTTGTATGGAATTTTATGCAGCTAATGCAATTATAAATCCTACTTCAATTTTCGAAAAATTAAATGCGATTTCTCGTCCGCCATTTGCGTCGTTTCTTAAAAATAATAATCACTTTTTGATGAGCGCTTCGCCAGAGCGTTACATTAAAAAAGTAGGAAAAAAGATTATTTCTCAACCAATTAAAGGAACAGCAAAACGTGGTCAAGATAAAGAAGAAGATGATGTGTTAATTGAAAATCTTAGAACGAATCCCAAAGAACGCGCAGAAAATATTATGATTGTTGATTTGGTTCGAAACGATTTATCTAAAACTGCAAGTAAAGGATCTGTTGAAGTTGAAGAACTTTGCAAAATTTATACTTTTGACCAAGTGCATCAAATGATTTCAACGATTGTTTCGAAAGTTGATGAAAACATAAACGTAGTTGATATCTTAAAAACCACTTTTCCGATGGGAAGTATGACGGGAGCCCCCAAACTTTCGGCTATGCAAATTATCGAAAAACTCGAAGAAACTAAACGTGGTTTGTACAGTGGAGCGGTAGGTTATTTTACACCAACTAACGATTTTGATTTTAATGTCGTTATCCGAAGTGTTTTATATAATCAAGATGAAAAATATGTTTCCTTTTCGGTTGGAAGTGCCATTACTTCAGAAGCTATTCCAGAAAATGAATATGACGAATGTTTATTGAAAGCTGCTGCAATGAAAAAGGTTTTAAATTTATAATAGTATTAATATTCTTAATGATTTTTTAGTTGTAATTTAGACTTTTTAAACAATTATGTTAGTCGAATTTCAAAAACATTTAAATCAAAAATTTTCTTTTTTACAAGACAAAAAAATCCTTTTAGCAATTAGCGGTGGAGTTGATAGTATGGTACTTTTAGATTTATTTAAAAAGTCACCATATCAAATTGCTGTTGCGCATTGTAATTTTAATCTTCGTTCAGAAGCAAGCGATTTAGATGAGCAATTGGTTAAAGAATATTGTAATGAAAATAACATTCATTTTTTTGTAAATTCTTTTAATACAGTAGCATATGCAGAATTACATAAACAATCAATTCAAATAGCTGCACGTGAATTACGTTACCAATGGTTTGATGAATTATTGAAAAATAACAATTTAGATTATTTAGTAACAGCACATCATTTAGATGATTCGGTTGAGACTTTTCTGATAAATTTTACACGCGGAACAGGTTTAGACGGTTTGTTAGGAATTCCTGAAATTAATGAACAAATCGTAAGACCATTACTTATTTTTTCTCGTAATCAGATTTTAGATTATGCCATTCAAAATAATATTGCTTGGCGTGAAGATGCTTCAAACGCAACAACAAAATATCTTCGCAATAAAATCAGACATGATATAATTCCGATTTTAAAAGAAAAAAATGCTGACTTTTTACAATCCTTTCAGCAAACAATTTCAAATCTTAACGATATTAAAAACTTAGCTGACGATGCTTCTGAGATGGTTAAGCAACAAGTTTCAATTTCAACCGATTACATTTTAGAGATTGATATTCAAAAATTAAAAGCGTTTAAAAATTATAAAGCTTATTTATATCAATGGTTTAAAGATTTTGGATTTACTGCTTGGGATGATATTTGTAATCTTTTAGAAGCAGAAACTGGAAAAAAAATACTTTCAACTAAATATATTCTTTTAAAAAATAGGAATTCTCTTATTTTAAAAGAAATTTCAGTAATAAATAATGATGTTTTTTTAATTTTTGAAAAAGATAAATCAATAGTTTATCCAATAACTCTTATATTTGAAAGTTTGATTTCTGAAAATTATGATATTCAGAATAAAAATCAGATTTGTGTTGATGCGAATCAACTCAAATATCCATTAAAACTACGCCGTTGGGAAGAAGCTGATTATTTTTTTCCAATTGGAATGAAAGGTAAAAAGAAAGTTTCTAAATTTTTTAAAGATGAGAAATTTTCAATTTTCGAAAAAGAAGCTACTTGGATTCTTGAAAATGGAAATCAGGAAATCATTTGGATAGTAGGGCATCGTATGGATAATCGTTATAGAATCAACAATCAAACTATAAATAAAATTAAAATTAATTTAACTAAATGAAGAAGCTATTAAGTTTTTTATTGCTTGTTTTTACTGTTTTTTCAGTAAATGCCCAGTTACAAGACCCAGTAAAATGGAAATCTAAAATTGAGAAAATCTCGGATTCGGAATACAAAATAACCTTAGATGGAACTATCGAAGCCGATTGGCATATGTATTCTCAGTTCACACCAGAAGGTGGAGCTTTACCAACGGAGTTAATTTACAAAAACGCTGAAGGAAATTATACTTTTGAACCTAAAGCTACAGAAAGTGAATATAAAAAAGCTTTTAATGATATTTTTGAAATAGATGAATATTATTGGGCAGATAATGTACAATTAACTCATGTTTTAAAAGTTACAAATCCTGATTTAAACGAGATTCAATTACATTTAACATACCAAACATGTATTGATGTTTGTATTAATAATGATAAATATTTTGTTTTTGATGTTAAAAATTTGACTTCGAAAGAGGTTGCTAATTTTGAAGAATCAAATGCAAAAGCAAATACTGATGATAAAGCTCAATTAGATAATACAAAGGAAGCTAAGTCCGAAAAAAAGTCTGAATCACGTGGACTTTGGACAATTTTTATCTTATCTTTCTTAGGCGGATTTACTGCGCTTTTAACACCTTGTGTTTTTCCGATGATTCCAATGACAGTGAGTTTTTTCACCAAGCAAAGCAAATCCAAAGCTAAAGGAATAAAAAATGGAATAATTTACGGTTTGTCAATTATCGTTATTTATGTGATTCTTGGCTTAGCTGTAAGTAAAATATTTGGTGCCGATGCTTTAAACGCTTTATCTACAAACGTTTGGTTTAATATCATTTTCTTTGTTTTATTAATTGTTTTTGCATCTTCGTTTTTAGGAGCGTTTGAAATTATGTTACCAAATTCATGGGCAAATAAAGTGGATAAGCAAGCAGATAGAGGCGGTTTAGTCGGAATCTTTTTTATGGCATTAGCTTTAGCTATTGTTTCATTTTCATGTACAGGTCCAATTGTTGGTACATTATTAGTAGAAGCTGCTTCTAAAGGTGGAATAGCACCTTTGGTTGGAATGTTCGGTTTCTCATTAGCACTTGCACTACCTTTTATGTTGTTCGCGATGTTCCCAGGTTGGTTAAATTCAATGCCACGCTCTGGAGGTTGGATGAACACAGTAAAAGTTTCATTAGGTTTCTTGGAATTAGCTTTAGCATTTAAATTTTTATCAAATGCAGATTTAGTTCTTCAAAAAGGTTACTTACAAAGAGAACTTTTCTTAACGATTTGGATTGTAATTTTTGGAGCATGGGCAATGTATTTATTTGGTAAATTCATGTTACCTCATGATTCTAAATTAGAAAAAATTTCTGTAGGCAGATTGTTTATGGCATTAGTTGTATCTATGTTTACAGTTTATTTAGTTCCAGGATTATGGGGCGCACCTTTAAAATTAATTTCTGGTTTCCCTCCGCCAATGACGTATGCAGAAAGTCCTTATGGTGTTGGAAATTCTAGAAGTGCAGGAACTATTGCTGAATTACCAGAAGGAGCAAAAGAAGGGCCTAATGGAATTGTTGCTTTTTTAGATTATGAAAAAGGAATGGCATACGCGAAAGAACAAAATAAACCTGTTTTATTAGATTTTACAGGGCATGCTTGTGTAAATTGTAGAAAAATGGAAGAGCATGTTTGGTCTGAAACAGATGTTCTAGGTAAGTTACAAAACGAAGTGGTTTTAATTTCATTATATGTCGATGATAAACAACATTTGCCAGAAAATGAACAATATGTTTCAAAAACCACAGGAAAAAAAATTGAGACAGTTGGAAATAAATGGAGTGATTTCCAAATTGAAAAATATCAAGCAAATGCACAACCTTATTATATAATCTTAGATAATGAAGGTAATAATTTAAATGAACCAGTAGGATATACTCCAGATAAAGATGAGTATTTAACTTGGTTAACTGAAGGAATTACAAACTATAATAAATAATAAAAGCAATATGAAAAAGTTAATTGTCACTGCATCATTTTTAATGATAGCAACGATTTCAAATGCACAAGTAATCACACCAAAATCAAGTCCTAAAGCTGAAGTTGAGCAAATGGTTGGTCTAACAGAAGTTGATGTAAATTATGCTAGACCTGCTAAAAAAGGAAGATTAGTTTATGGCGATTTAGTTCCGTTTGGAAAAATTTGGAGAACAGGTGCGAATGAAAATACTACAGTCGAATTCAGTGATGATGTAATTGTAGGTGGACAAAAAGTACCTAAAGGGAAATATGCTTTATATACTTTACCAAAAGCAGATACTTGGGAAGTTTATTTGTACTCTGATACTTCGAATTGGGGATTACCTGCAGCTTGGGATGATTCTAAAGTAGTAGCAAAAACAACTGCTAATCCGGTTGCATTAGCAAACAATGTAGAAAATTTTACTATTGAAATCGACCAAATCGATAACAATACTGGTGAAATAGTATTAAAATGGGAAAAAACGGCTATTCCAGTTAAGTTTACCGTTCCAACTCATGAAAAAGCAATGGCTAGTATAAAATCTACATTAAATGAAAATGCCAAAGCTTCTGATTATTATGCTGCTGGACAGTATTTGTTTCAAGCTACAGATGATACAAAATTAGCATTAGATTACATCAATAAATCTATTGATATGCAAGGTGGAAATGCACCTTTCTATATGTTAAGACAAAAATCTTTAGTACAAGCTAAATTAGGTGATAAAAAAGGTGCTATTGAAACTGCTAAGAAATCTTTAGCTGAAGCTGAAAAAGCAAATAATGCAGATTATATTAAAATGAATAGAGATTCAATTAATCAATGGTCTAAATAATAATTCAAATTTTAAGTTTAAAAAGTCCTTTGTCATTTTTTTTGATGAAGGACTTTTTTAATGAAATTAAATCATTCGTTTAAAACTGTTACAATCGCTTTAAAAGTGGTATATTTGATATGAATTTCAAAGGATTTTAATTCTTTATTAAAGATGAAGAAAAAAGTTTTAATTATTACTTATTATTGGCCTCCGGCTGGTGGTCCTGGTGTACAACGTTGGTTGAAATTTGTGAAATATCTTCCTGATTTTGATATTGAACCAATTGTGTATATCCCTGAAAATCCTAATTATCCAATTGTTGATACACAATTAGCGTCTGAAATTAATCCAAATATAATTATTCTGAAAAATAAGATTTCTGAACCTTATAAATTAGCAGGTTTTTTTTCAAAGAAATCTACAAATACCATAAGTTCAGGAATTATTCCGAATAAAAGAAAGCAATCCTTTTTAGATAAATTCTTACTTTATATTCGCGGAAATTTCTTTATTCCCGATGCTCGAGTAGGATGGGTGAAGCCTTCGGTCTCATATCTCGAAAATTATCTAATAGCTAATCCTGTTGATTTAATCATAACAACCGGACCGCCGCATAGTTTACATTTAATTGGACTTGAACTTAAGAAAAAATTGAATTGTAAATGGTTTGCTGATTTTCGTGACCCTTGGACAACCATCGGATATCATAAAGAATTAAAACTTACACAAGCATCTAAAGAAAAACATTTACAGCTTGAAAGAGAAGTTTTAAACTCAGCTAATCATATTTTAGTTACGAGTCCGACAACTAAAAAGGAATTTAGTAAGCTAACAACAAAATCAATTTCTGTTATAACTAATGGTTATGATGTCGAATATATTGAAAAGAGACCTATGGATTCTAAATTTTCAATTGCACATATTGGCTCTTTTTTGTCTGACCGAAATCCTAGAATATTTTGGAAAGCTTTATCAGAATTAATCAAAGAAAATAAAGATTTCAGAGATGATTTTGAACTTAAATTAATAGGAAAAGTAAGCCAAGAAATTTTAGATGTAATTTCTGAATTTAAATTAAGTGATTATTTAAATAATCTGGGTTATTTGTCACATAATGAAGCTTTAATACAACAAAAAAGTTCTCAAGTTTTATTATTAGTTGAAATAAATTCAGACGAAACCGTAGGAATTATTCCTGGAAAATTATTTGAATATATGGCAGCAGAACGACCTATTTTAGCAATCGGACCGGAAGATGCGGATTTTGCCCAAATAATTAAAGAAACCAATTCTGGAACTTTTTTTACTTATGAGCAAAAAGATGAAATCAAAGAGCAAATTTTAAAACTTTATGATTTATATAAACAAAATGAATTGAAAGTTTATGCCATGGGATTGCAATATTATAGTCGAAAAAAACTAACCGAAAAGTTAGCTAATATCATAAAAAATGAGGCTTAATAGCCTCATTTTAATTTACTTCAATTTTTCTTTTAAGTAAAAACCTGTAATAGATTCTTTGTTTTTAATTATTTCTTCAGGTGTTCCAAAAGCAATTAAATTACCACCGTTTTCACCACCTTCAGGACCTATATCAATAATCTGGTCGGCACATTTTATCAAATCTAAATTATGTTCAATTACAATAATAGAATGTCCGTTTTCAATCAAGTCATAAAACGATTTTAATAATTTTTTAATGTCGTGAAAATGTAATCCGGTTGTTGGTTCATCAAAAACAAACAAAGTACGTTCTTTGGTATTTCCTTTACCTAAAAACGTAGCCAATTTTATACGTTGCGCTTCACCACCAGATAAAGTTGATGATGATTGACCTAATTTTACATAACCCAAACCAACGTCTTGTAAAGGTTTAATTTTAATAGCTATCTTAGTTTGCTGTGTTTTTTCAAAGAATTCGTAAGCATCATCAACCGTCATATTTAAAATATCGTCAATGTTTTTACCTTCAAATTGTACTTCAAGGATTTCCTTTTTAAAACGTTTTCCATGACAAGCTTCGCAAGGTAAATGCACATCGGCCATAAATTGCATTTCAATCGTAACTTCACCTTCGCCGTTACAAACTTCGCAACGACCGCCATCAACATTAAATGAAAAATGCTTTGGTTGGTAATTTCTGATTTTAGAAAGTTGTTGTTTAGATAAAAGATCACGAATATCATCGTACGCTTTTAAATATGTAATCGGATTTGAACGCGAACTTTTTCCAATTGGATTTTGGTCGATATATTCTAAATTTTTAATATGAGAGAATGAACCAATCATATCATTAAATTTACCAGGTTTATCGGCTGTTCCTGTAAGCTTTTTCTGTAAAGCAGGATACAATATTTTTTTAACTAACGTACTTTTTCCACTTCCCGAAACTCCGGTTATAACTGTTAAACAATCTAACGGAAAAACAACATCTATATTTTTTAGATTATTTTCTCGAGCCCCTTTTATTTCAATGAAATTCTTAAAAGAACGACGTTTTTTTGGAACTTCGATTTGATAATCGCCATTCAGATATTTAGCTGTTAAAGAATCTGATTTTAAAATTTCATCATAAGTTCCTTGAGCAACCAACTCACCACCAAACGAACCTGCTTCTGGTCCAATATCAATAATTTGGTCGGCAGCTTTCATAACATCTTCATCATGTTCGACAACGATAACTGTATTTCCAAGTTTTTTTAAATTTAATAAAACTTGAATCAGCTTTTCAGAATCTTTTGGATGAAGTCCGATACTTGGCTCATCTAAAATATACATCGAACCAACTAAACTACTACCAAGTGAAGTTGCTAAATTGATACGTTGTGATTCGCCTCCTGATAAGGAATTAGACGTACGATTTAACGTTAAATAATTTAAACCAACTTCAGATAAAAATTCTAAACGATTGTTTATTTCAATTAATAAACGTTTTGCAACTTGCTGATCGTATTCGTTTAATTCTAAGTTTTTAAAGAATTCGCGTAAATTTTTTATTGGTAATTCAACTAAATCCGAAATAGATTTAGAAACTATTTTTACATAATCAGCTTCCGGACGTAATCTTTTTCCGTGACAAGTTGTACATTTTGTTTTACCTCGATATCTCGATAATAAAACGCGGTTTTGTATTTTGTAATTTTTCTCTTCAAGTTCTTGAAAGAAATCATTTAATCCAGTAAAATATTTATTTCCTTTCCAAACCAATTCTTTTTGTTCATCGGTTAATTGATAAAATGGCTTGTGAATTGGGAAATCAAAATGGTGAGAATTATTTACCAATTGGTCTCTAAACCAACTCATAGTTTCGCCACGCCAAGGATAAATCGCATTTTCATAAACAGAAAGAGCGGTATTGGGAATCACTAAATCATCATCGATCCCAACAATATTTCCGTAGCCATCACAAGTTGGACAAGCGCCGTACGGATTATTAAAACTGAATAAGTGAATGTTAGGTTCTAAAAAATGAATGCCATCTAATTCAAAACGATTGTTGAATTCAAGTTGTGTTCCTGTTCCAATTTCACGTAAAAATAAAGTACCTTTTCCTTCAAAGAAAGCGGTATCAATAGCATCGGCCAAACGACTTAAAAAATCTTCATCATTTGGTTTTACAATCAAACGATCGACAATTAAAAAAACAGTTTTGAATTTAAATTTTTCGTTTTTAGCATCTTCAATAAATTCGTCTAAACGAACGGTTTCTTCATTGATTAAAGCTCGTGAAAATCCTTGTTGAAGTGCAATTTTAAGTTGCTCAAAGATGGATCTTTTTTCTGAATTTTTGATTTCTGAAAGTAACATCCATTTAGAACCTTCTTCAAAACTTTTTATCGCATTGATAACATCAGTTACGGTGTGTTTTTTTACGATATTTCCAGAAATAGGCGAGTAGGTGATTCCAATTCTTGAAAACAATAATTTTAAATAATCATAAATTTCAGTCGAAGTTCCAACCGTAGAACGTGCATTTGTGGTATTTACCTTTTGTTCAATTGCTATTGCAGGTGCAATACCTTTAATATATTCAACTTTTGGCTTGTCAATTCGACCTAAAAATTGACGTGCATAAGATGATAAACTTTCAACATAACGTCTTTGTCCTTCGGCATAAAGTGTGTCAAAAGCTAAACTTGATTTTCCAGATCCAGAAAGACCTGTAATTACAACCATTTCATTTCTTGGAATCACAACATCTACATGTTTTAAATTATGTAAATGAGCTCCTTTTATTATGATATTTTTCTTTGGATCTATGTTTGAAAAATCGATTTCTTTCATAATTATTTTAAATAGCTCCAAATTTACGGATATTTTACTGCTTACAAAATCCTTATTGAATCTAAAAAATCTTTTTTTTGAAAATTTTAATTTTATTTTATAATTTTTTTAATAAAAATGTAAAGTATAATTTTATTTTATATATTTGGAGTTCAAACCAATTAAAAACAAGAAGCCTATAATTTAAAAATACTACTAAGAATTTATTTAAGAAAACTTAAAAGTGTTTATTATGGCTAATTGTGTTTTGTCAGATGCTATATTGGTGAACCAATATATATCAGGAAATGAGGTTGCGTTATCTCATCTAATCGACCGTCATAAATCAAAAATCTACGGATTTATTTATTCAAAAGTACAAGATAAAGATGTCGCTAATGATATTTTTCAGGATGCTTTTATCAAGGTAATTCATACATTAAAAACAAATAAATATAACGAAGAAGGTAAATTTTTACCCTGGGTTATTCGTATTTCACATAATTTAATTGTCGATTCGTATCGCAAAAGCAATAAAATGCCTATGCAACGTGATAAAGAAGAATATTCTGTTTTTGATTATATGGTCGATTCAAGTCCAAATATTGAAAACTTTTTAATAAGTAATCAGATTGAATTGGATGTGAAACGTTTAATTGATATGTTACCTGAAGACCAACGCGAGGTAATTAATTTACGTATTTATGACGATTTGAGCTTTAAAGAAATTGCAGATTTAACCGGAGTCAGTATCAATACTGCTTTAGGTCGAATGCGCTATGCTTTATTGAATTTGAGAAAAAATATCGAAAAAAATCAAATTATTTTGAATGACTAACAATATATTTAAAATTGTTTCGTTTTTATATAAACGAAACAACTTAAATATGACAAAAAACTACTCAGAAGAAATTATTGAATGTAAAGAACCAGACCAATCATTGGTTGATTTTATTTTAAATTATTCCAAAGCTTTACATGTTAATACACATTGTAAGATTCAGAATTTTACAATATTAAATTAAAAACAAAAGCACTCAGTTATTTGAGTGCTTTTTTGTTATATTCGTTTAAAACTGATTTTCTTCCTATTGTTTTTGTGATGATGTCTTTTTCTAAATCCCATCCTCGCGCTGGCGAATATTCACGTCCGTACCAAATCATTTGTAAATGTAAACGATTCCAAGTTTCCATTGGAAAAATTCGCTTGGCATCTTTTTCGGTTTGTTCGACATTTTTTCCGTTAGTTAAATTCCATCGGTACATTAATCGGTGAATGTGTGTATCTACAGGAAAAGTTGGAATATCAAAAGCTTGTGCTAAAACTACACTCGCCGTTTTATGTCCAACTGCAGGAAGTTCTTCTAAATCTTCAAAATTAGCAGGAACAATTCCATTATGTTTATCAATTAAAATTTGTGACAAACCATGTATTCCTTTAGACTTCATTGGCGCTAATCCGCATGGACGGATAATATCCGCAATTTCATCAATTGATAATTTAATCATATCATACGGATTATCAGCTTTAGCAAACAAATGTGGTGTTGTTAAATTGACACGAACATCAGTACATTGCGCAGAAAGTAAAACGGCAATTAATAAAGTATATGGATCTTTGTGATCTAAAGGAATTGGAATTTCTGGATATAAAGTTTCTAACGTATCAATTACAAATTGAACTTTTTCGGCTTTTGTCATTTTAAATGATGATTATCCACAAAGATAGTATTTAAACATTTTAAAAATCATCAAAAAAGGCTAATTTTACAAAAAGAAACAAAATGAATATTTTAAAAATAGGAGATAAAGCTCCAAATTTCTCGGCAATTGATGAATTAGGTAACATTCATAATTTATCTGATTATAAAGGAAAAAAAGTTGTTGTTTTTTTCTATCCAAAAGCTTCAACACCTGGTTGTACAACAGAAGCTTGTGAATTAAGAGATAATTACCAGCGTTTTTTAGCTGCAAATTATGTTGTTCTTGGTGTAAGCGCTGATAGTAAAGAGCGTCAACAAAAATTTAAAGAAAAAAATAATTTACCTTTTCCATTGCTTGCAGACGAAAATAAAGAAGTTATCAATGCTTTCGGAGTTTGGGGACCAAAAAAATTTATGGGAAAAGAATATGATGGTATTCATCGTACGACTTTTGTGATTGATGAAAATGGAATCATTGAAGATGTAATACTAAAAGTAAAAACTAAACAACATACTTCTCAGATATTAAAATAAAAGACCGAAAATCGGTCTTTTATTTTATACAAAAAGTTTTTTATCTTTTATTATTTTAGAAACACTTTCAGGTAAATATTTTTCCCAATCGGATTCGTTATTTCTAATTTTCTCTAATACTTCATGAGAAAAAACATTTAAGTTAGTTTCATTATATTCTAAAATATCAACCATCTGATTTTGATTTTTGAAGAAATCGTATAAAACTTGAAATTTAGAATCTCTAACTTTTAAATTTTTAGTATCAATTATATCTTTATTTTCTTTAGAAGGATAAACGTAAATTTCTAAATTTCGATTAAATAATCTTCCAAGAGCTTCAAAAATTCCACCACTTAAATGTTTGTAATATGTTTCGTCAAAAATATCAAGTAAATTAGAAGCTCCAATCGTTAATCCAATTTTTTCGTTTGAGTACTGAGCTAAATAATCAACAACTTTATAATATTCTCTAAAATTAGAAATCATAACAGTTTGTCCTAATGAACATAATAATTCGGCACGGTCAATAAAATCTTGTTCATCAATTTCACCTTCCTTTAATAAATTATTTAAAGTCATTTCAAAAATTACAGTTGTTTCGGCTTCAGAAATAGAATTTCTTTCAAGAAATTGTTTTAATGAATTCTCGTACATATTCATATTTACAACAGTAACTGGGCGGAAACTTCCTCTAAGAACTAATATGTTTTTACGAAAAAGCGTGTTTGCAGGTAAAATATTTTTTCCATTAGGAGCAAACATAACTGCATCAGCCATTTTATTTTTTACCAAAAACAAACTCATTAATCTGTTATCAACATCTTCGAAATCAGGACCTGAAAAATTAATCGTATCAATTTCTAATTGATCTTTATCTAAATGATCGTAAAGATGTTTAATTAATTTTTTTGGATCGTTATTTTGATAAAATGCACCATAAATTAAATTTACACCTAAAATTCCTAAAGTTTGTTGTTGTAATTGTACATCATTCTCTTTGAATTGAATGTGCAAAATGATTTCGTTGTATCCACCATTAGGAATGGTCTGAAAACGTAAACCAACCCAACCATGACCTTTAAATTTTTTAGCAAAATCAATAGTTGCAACTGTATTTGCGTAACTAAAATAAACGCGTTCTGGATTCTCATTTCGATCTAATCGTTCTTCCATCAAACGAGTTTCGTGGTCAAGCATTTTTTTTAATCTACTTTCGGTAACATACCGACCATCAGATTCTGTAGAATAAATCGCATCACTAAATTGTTTATCGTAAGCAGACATTGCCTTAGCAATAGTTCGTGACGAACCTCCAGATCTAAAAAAATGCCGTACGGTTTCTTGTCCAGCTCCGATTTCAGAAAAAGTACCGTAAATGTTTTTATTTAAATTTAAGCGTAAAGTTTTATCAGATATTGCAGGTTGATGTTCGATAATTCGATCTCCATTTAAAACTAAATCGTTTTCAAAAGCTTTCATAAAGGTTGTATGATTTTAAAAAAATAAATATACGATTTTTAGTGCATTTAATTTTCTATTATAATATCTTTTTCTGACAAAAATTAGTATTCTAACTTAGAATTATGATTAAATTAAAGTTTGATTTTTGATAGTTTAACTAAATTTTTTTCTAAAGAAAGTAAAATTGTAGTATGTTTATTAAGTTTTTTTT
Organism: Flavobacterium sp. I3-2; assembly: GCF_013389595.1. Lineage (NCBI taxonomy): Bacteria > Pseudomonadati > Bacteroidota > Flavobacteriia > Flavobacteriales > Flavobacteriaceae > Flavobacterium > Flavobacterium sp. I3-2. The sequence continues at coordinate 2,929,669 of NZ_CP058306.1, read as the reverse complement.
AATTTTTTTGTATTAATTGATATGCAAACAAAAATTCTTGTATAAGTCAAGCTACTTTTTTGTATAAATTAATCCGTTGGTTATTACAAATAGTTAAAAAAAATATTAATGTACTGTTGATTTCGAAAATAGATTAATGATTAGAACTCCAATAATGATAAAGAGTAAGCCAATAATTGCAGGTAAATCTAAAGTTTGTTTAAAAACAAAATAGCCAATAGCAGAAATCAAAACAATTCCTACACCAGACCAAATCGCGTAAGCAATTCCGATTGGAATGCCTTTTAGAGCGTGAGATAATAAATAAAAAGAAGTGATCATTGCAACGGCAAAAATCAAAGTTGGTAAAGGTTTTGTAAATTGTTCGGTTTTTTTTAAAAACGAAGTTGCTAAAGTTTCACAAAAAATGGCTGCCGCAAGAAAAAGATAATTTTTCATATTCATAAAGATTCTATTTTACAAATATCTACAAAGTATTTCAATCTTCCGAAAAATCTATATAATGTTCCGGTTCATAAGTTACTCGAGCAAAATTCTTTTTTAACAGTTCAGATTTTATAACATTTCCATTTTGCTTTAGGATCGAATCACGCCAAATTTCGTTTTTTCGATAATATTCATTTTCTTTTTTCAAAAAATGATGGTCTTTTTCAAAAATATGATAAGCATGTTCCAATTCTTCATTAACTCGAAGTTCACCTTCCAAATATTTATCTCCAACACTTAATAGAATTTGAAAGGTTTTATTGGTATGATTCTCAAATTGAAAATCGATATAATTATAAAAGATAGCTGCTCCGCTTCCAAAAGGTAAAATACGTCCTTCATCCGGAAATGGATCAAATGAATGATTAGATTTCTCAGTTATTGTCAATGGACTGTGCATCACCATCCAATGAATCATGTTCGAAATTTGACAAATTCCACCACCTATTCCAGGTCTAGCTTCGCCAAACGAAAGTTCCATTCCCATTAAAAAACCTTTCTTTTTTGTTGGGCGTCCAACAAGTTTGCAAAAAGAGAAAGTTTCTCCTGGTTTGATTATGATACCATTTAAATTCTGAACTGCAATTTTTAAATTAGTTATTTTATTGAATTGTAGTTGTTCGTTATTTTGACCTAATTTTCGTAACAAAACCGATTGGTGTTTTTTTACACGAAACGGTAAAGCTTCGCAATCGTGAACTTTTGAATAAGATTTTCCATCAAAAAACCATGCTGTTTTTCGTTTGGTTCTTCTTAGCCAAACAGCTAAAAAATACAACGTAGGATGCATTTGACTGATCAGTTTTCTTTGTTTCATAAATTTAGTAAGTGGTTAAAAAAATAGGGTTTATTTATAATTTAAGTTTACATGATAAACCATCGACAAATTCACCTTTAGAAATAGAAATTTCAATCTTGTGATCGGCAGAAAAACCTACTGTTTCTTTATCTTTAAAACTGACATTATTACGGATTACATATTCAGAAATATTCATTATAAACGAAAAAATTTCTTCTAATTCTAATTTTGAATTTACAATTTCTAACTCTAATTTATTAAAAGATTCAAGACCAAATGTATAAACAGAATTACCAAAATCAGAGGGTCTAAGTCCAATGTAAATCCATAACGGAACCGGAATTTCGTTGTTTTTTATATCATTCAAATAATCTAGGTATTGTTCTTTTGGGATAAGTAAAGACTGACTTCCTTGATAAATTCCTATCGATTCTGAAGTTTGTAACAACGAACATAAAACTTTCGAAAGTAAAAAATGACGTTCTAAGTTTGTTTTTTTGCCAGACATGATAGAAACAATGACATGACCATCTACATGTTTAAGTTCATCTGTTGCATGCTTCCAATTGTAGGCGTATTTGGCTGTATTTTCTAAATCTTCATACGGAATTGAAGCAGGTATATAAGCAATTGCTACACGTTCTCCATCAATTGATAATATTGCTGTGTCATCATCTCCATCGTCATTGACCACATTTAAGTTCCAATAATTTTCTAAATGCGAAATAATTTTTGCCAATTCATAACGATTACCGTTCGTAAACATGGGCATTGCCAAAAGCATTTTGCTTTCTTTTGCAGGTATTTGTGCTTGATTTTTTTTAAAGAAATTAAAAAATCCCATAAGTGTTGTTTGATGTTTTTTAGTGAAAATCTAAGATTAACAAAAAAGAATTGTCTAATCTTTATAATTTTAATTTTTAAATAATTTAATTTTTTTCTAACCGTTAAATTAATTGAATCTTTCAATTATATTTGGGCGCTAAAAAAACAATTAAAAATGAAATTTATAAAAAAATATTTGAGTTTGATTACCATTTTTGGATGTTATGACGTGTCAAACGCACAAATGGCTTATGATGGTAATAGTGATTATAAAATATTTGTTGGATATATAAATGTTGATGGTAAATCAGGTATTGATTTTCAATTCGATTCGGCTTTGACAGAATTAGTTTCTGTTGGAGTAAGGTTAAATTACTTGATAAAACCGGGGAAAGACAATAGTAACGAGGAGAATTATGGAAAAGTATTTACTAAAGTTGATAATATTTTACAAAATTATAATGCTGGAATTTTTGTTAGATTTCATTTTGGGCCAACTTTTAAGATAGCCGAAACCATGGATCCTTTTTTGGGTTTAGACGCAAGTGTTAAATCGTTAGGAGCTCACGCAGGATTTAAATATAAATTATCAGATGTAATTGGTTTATATGCGATGTACAATTATAGTTTTTCATCGTCATTTGCAGGAGATACCGATTTAGAAAACGAAAGTTTTATAAATTATTATGGAAAATCCAATGCTGTTTCGGTTGGAGTAACCTTCAATATAGATTATTAATGTTTTATTTACAGTTATTGCTTGTTTTTCTTTAAAAGTAATAATAAATTGCAACACCAAAATTAAAAAACATCACAATATGAAAATTGGAATTACTTTCAGTGCATTTGATTTATTGCACGCAGGGCATATTAAAATGCTAGAGGATGCTAAGCGTCAATGCGATTATTTAATTTGCGGTTTACAAACAGATCCGACTTTAGATCGTCCAGAAAAAAACAAACCTTTACAGAGTGTTGTTGAGCGTTTTATTCAGTTAGAAGGATGTAAATATGTTGATCAAATTGTACCTTACGCTACCGAACAAGATTTAGAAGACATCTTAAAAGCTTTTAAAATTGATGTTCGAATTTTAGGTGAAGAATATCAAGATAAGAATTTTACTGGTAGAACATATTGCGAAGAAAAAGGTATCGAATTGTATTATAATGCAAGAGACCATCATTATTCTTCAACTAGATTAAGAACGAAAGCAGCTGAATTTGAAAAATTAAAAAGAGTTATTTAATTAATGAAAAAAATACTTGTTACAGGAGGTTTAGGCTATATTGGATCACACGTTGTTGTCGTTTTGCAAGAAGCAGGATTTGATGTGACAATTATTGATGATTTTTCAAACTCTTCTATAAAAGTTTTAGAGAATATTTTTTTGATTACAGGGATAAAACCAAGTTTTTTTGAAATTGATTTAAAAGATAAAGTAAAAGTTGATACCTTTTTTAAGGCTAATAAAATAGACGGAATTATTCATTTTGCAGCCTATAAAGCTGTTGGTGAGTCGGTGCAAAAACCTCTAGATTATTATCGTAATAATTTAGAAGGATTATTAAATGTGCTTGAATCAATGGAACAATACCAAATTGATAATTTCATTTTTTCGTCATCTTGTTCAGTTTATGGACAAGCAGACCAAATGCCAATTATAGAAAAAACACCTTTGAAGCGCGCAGAATCACCTTATGGTAAAACCAAAGCTATGGGAGAAGAAATCATTTCTGATTTTACCAAAGCGATGAATAAAAATGCGATTTCGTTACGATATTTTAATCCAGTGGGTTCTCACAAAAGCTATTTGTTAGGAGATAAATCAAGCGGGATTCCAAATAATTTGTTGCCTTATATCACACAAACGGCTTCAGGTTTACGAGAACAATTAATAGTTTTTGGAAAGGATTATGAAACCAAAGACGGAACTGCAATTAGAGATTATGTCGATGTTAATGATATTGCAGATGCTCATGTATTAGCACTTCAGTATTTATTACATAAAAAAAATAAAGATAAATTAGAATTTTTTAATCTTGGTTCCGGAACAGGTTCTACAGTACTTGAAATAATTGAAGCATTTGAAAGAGCAAATAATTTAAAAATACCGTATACAATTTCAAACCGACGAGAAGGTGATATTCAAGAAGCTTATGCGGATTTTTCAAAAGCAAAAGAAAAACTTCATTGGCAACCAAAAACGTCATTAGAAATTTCGATGAAAACCGCATGGGAATTTGAAAAGAAATTAAAAGAAAATGAATTCAAAATACCTAATCATTAAAGAATTATTTGATTTACAATTTAAGTTTGTAAATACAATCGAAATTGAGAATTGGTCAGTTTATAACAAAACACTTAAAAACATAAATCACATTCTAAATGAACAAAATATTCTTAGTTCCTCACATTTACATTCTTAAAATTTAGCTTTGGAAATTTTTTTGAATCATAATTATATTTCAATCGATGATTTTCAGTATTTTAAATCGCTGTTAAAAGATTTAGAAAACCATAAATAATAAAAGTGCTTAGATTAATAAGCACTTTTATTATTTATATAAGTTTTAACAAGGCTTATTTTTGTTTTTGAAAATAAGTATCTAATTTGTTTTAAAATTATATTGATGAAAAAAATTAAATTAGCAATCATAGGATTGGGCTATGTTGGCCTGCCATTAGCTAGACTTTTTGCTACCAAATATGCAGTAGTTGGTTTTGATATAAATCAAACCAGAATTGATGAATTGAGAAAAGGAATAGATGCAACTCAAGAAATTGAAAATAAAGACTTACAGTCTGTAACCATTGATCATGTGCCTTTTGATTCTGAATCAAAAGGATTGTATTGTACCAATCAAATAGATGACATTAAAGAGGCCAATGTGTTTATCGTAACGGTTCCTACACCGGTTGATAAAAACAACAGGCCCAATTTAACTCCACTCCATAAAGCATCAGAAACCATATCAAGAATTTTGAAAAAAGGCGATGTGGTCATTTATGAATCAACTGTTTATCCTGGGGTAACCGAAGATGAATGTATTCCGATATTAGAACGTATTTCAAGTTTAAAATTTAATGTTGATTTTTTTGCAGGATATTCCCCAGAACGAATAAATCCAGGAGACAAAAAACATACGGTCGATAAAATATTAAAAGTAACTTCAGGTTCCACGCCAGAGATTGGCGTCTTTGTTGATAATTTGTACAAATCAGTAATTGTTGCAGGGACACATTTAGCTTCTTCGATTAAAGTTGCCGAAGCATCTAAAGTTATTGAAAATTCACAACGCGATATTAATATTGCTTTTGTAAATGAATTAGCAAAAATTTTTGCACTAATGGATATTGATACAAATGAAGTCCTTGAAGCAGCAAGTACCAAATGGAATTTTCTGCCTTTCAAGCCAGGATTGGTTGGAGGACATTGTATCGGAGTTGATCCATTTTATCTTGCTCAAAAAGCTCAAGAAATTGGGTATTATTCAGAATTAATCCTAACTTCAAGACGTTTAAATGATTCTATGGGGCCTTTTGTAGCTTCTCAAATTATCAAATTGATGATAAAAAATGATTTAAAAATAAAAGGTGGTAAAATATTAAACTTAGGAATTACTTTCAAAGAAAATTGTCCTGATATTCGAAATTCAAAAGCCATTGATGTAATTAAAGCATTAGAAGAATATGGACTTGAAGTAGTAACGTTCGATCCATGGGCAAATCCAGATGAAGTACAGCTTGAATATGGTTTTAAATCAATGAATAACATCGAAGAAATTTTTAAAATCAGCCAAAAAATTCACGGTTTTGATGCAGTTGTATTAACTGTTGCTCATCAAGAATTTCTAAAATTAAATTTACGCGATTTATTAAATAAAGATGGGGTTGTTTATGATGTAAAAGGCGCTTTACCTAAAAATATGTACGACAAAAGATTGTAATTTAGGAAAAAGAGAATAGGGAAATCGGGAATTGAACTTTAAAACGATATTTCGATTTAGAACGCAGCATAAATCCTATTGCCTACAGCTAAAAAAGGAAAAGTGAATCGAGAAATAGGGAATTGAATTTGAAAACGATAATATGATTTAGAACACAGCATAAAGTCAAAAATTTAAAATAAAAAGTTTAAAGTCGAAAAGGAAAAGAGAATCGGGAAATTGGGAATGGAGTAAAAAAAGTATTTTCAAACTATTTTGTAGAATCGTAAACCCCGACATACAGTATCTTAACGAGAATCTGCAAGGTGAAATTTCGTAAGAAAGCAACCGCTGACCGAAGCGAAGCAAGACCGGTTGTTTTTAGAAATAAGCCGTAGTAGATCGTTTAAATACTGCGTCGGAGCACTTTTTCTTTCTTTTTGGTGCTTCAAAAAGGAAAAACAAGATACAAGAATCTAAAACGTACTATTAAAACCTTAGCAACTCAAAAAACAAATACTACATCAAGTGCAGCATGACAAAATAGAATATTTAGTACTGTTAAAAACGTTCATTGAATTGAGAATCGGGAAATAGAGAATCGGGAATTGAATTTGAAAACGATAATATGATTTAGAACGCAGCATAAAGCCTATTGCCTACAGCTAAAAAAGGAAAAGTGAATCGAGAAATAGGGAATTGAATTTGAAAACGATAATATGATTTAGAACACAGCATAAAGTCAAAAATTTAAAATAAAAAGTTTAAAGTCGAAAAGGAAAAGAGAATCGGGAAATTGGGAATGGAGTAAAAAAAGTATTTTCAAACTATTTTGTAGAATCGTAAACCCCGACATACAGTATCTTAACGAGAATCTGCAAGGTGAAATTTCGTAAGAAAGCAACCGCTGACCGAAGCGAAGCAAGACCGGTTGTTTTTAGAAATAAGCCGTAGTAGATCGTTTAAATACTGCGTCGGAGCACTTTTTCTTTCTTTTTGGTGCTTCAAAAAGGAAAAACAAGATACAAGAATCTAAAACGTACTATTAAAACCTTAGCAACTCAAAAAACAAATACTACATCAAGTGCAGCATGACAAAATAGAATATGAGTACAAACAAATACGTTCATTGTAATTAGGAAAAGGGAATCGGGAATTGAATTTGAAATATACTGTCATTCTGAGCGCAGTGAAAACGAAGTCGAAGAATCTGTGTACTAACAAAATACGTTCATTGTAATTGGGAATAAGGAAATAGAGAATCGGGAATTGTATTTGAAAATGTAATAATTTGAAAATGAAATAAAATATTCAGTAGAATCGTAAACCCCGACATACAGTATCTTAACGAGAATCTGCAAGGTGAAATTTCGTAAGAAAGCAACCGCTGACCGAAGCGAAGCAAGACCGGTTGTTTTTAGAAATAAGCCGTAGTAGATCGTTTAAATACTGCGTCGGAGCACTTTTTCTTTCTTTTTGGTGCTTCAAAAAGGAAAAACAAGATACAAGAATCTAAAACGTACTATTAAAACCTTAGCAACTCAAAAAACAAATGCTACATCAAGTGCAGCATGACAAAATAGAATATTTAGTACTGTTAAAAACGTTCATTGAATTGAGAATCGGGAAATAGAGAATAGGGAATTGAATTTGAAAACGATAATATGATTTAGAACGCAGCATAAAGCCTATTGCCTACAGCATAAAGTCGAAGGTTTAAAGTCGAAAAGGAAAAGAGAATAGGAAATTGAATTTGAAAATTTCAAAATGAAACTAATTATTAAGTAGAATCGTAAACCCGACATCAAAAAGAAATACGTTAAGAAAATGAAGCAATTTTCGTAAAGAATCATTTGGCTGACTGAAGCTTTGAAAAAGCAAGATTATTCGAGCGTTAATATTTGTTTTAATTCTCATGAATACTGCGCCTTACACGCTCAGTGTAAATAGCCAAGTCATAAAGGCTTGTATTTGAAAATGATTTAGTAAAATGCGCACATTTTTAGAATTTCTATTTGCAGTCTTGATCTTTTGTAACTTTTGCATCAAGGTAAAAGTTAAATGAAAATGCAAAAAACTAATCAAACATTTGAAAAACTAAATGCGATACTACATCAAGTGCAGCATGATATAATAGAATTTGAAGTAATAACAAAAACGTTCATTGTAATAGGGAATAAGGAAATAGAGAATCGGGAATTGAATTTGAAAATGATATTCTGATTAAAAACACGGCTTACAGCCTAAGACTTACAGCTAAAAAAGGAAAAGAGAATGGGGAAATAGGGAATTAAATTTGAAAACGATAATATGATTTAGAACGCAGCATAAAGCCTATTGCCTACAGCATAAAGTCGAAGGTTTAAAGTCGAAAAGGAAAAGAGAATAGGAAATTGAATTTGAAAATTTCAAAATGAAACTAATTATTAAGTAGAATCGTAAACCCGACATCAAAAAGAAATACGTTAAGAAAATGAAGCAATTTTCGTAAAGAATCATTTGGCTGACTGAAGCTTTGAAAAAGCAAGATTATTCGAGCGTTAATATTTGTTTTAATTCTCATGAATACTGCGCCTTACACGCTCAGTGTAAATAGCCAAGTCATAAAGGCTTGTATTTGAAAATGATTTAGTAAAATGCGCACATTTTTAGAATTTCTATTTGCAGTCTTGATCTTTTGTAACTTTTGCATCAAGGTAAAAGTTAAATGAAAATGCAAAAAACTAATCAAACATTTGAAAAACTAAATGCGATACTTCATCAAGTGCAGCATGACAAATTAGAATATTTAGTACTGTTAAAAACGTTCATTGAATTGAGAATCGGGAAATTGAGAATCGGGAATTGAATTTGAAAACGATATTGTGATTTAATACTCAGCTTAAATCCTATTGCCTACAGCTAAAAAAGAAAAAGAGAATCGAGAAATAGGGAATGGAGTAAAAAATGCAAATTAGAAAATGTACTTTCAAACTATTTCGTGGAATCTTAACCCCCGACATACAGTATCTTAACGAGAATCTGCAAGGTGAAATTTCGTAAGAAAGCAACCGCTGACCGAAGCGAAGCAAGACCGGTTGTTTTTAGAAATAAGCCGTAGTAGATCGTTTAAATACTGCGTCGGAGCACTTTTTCTTTCTTTTTGGTGCTATCAAATCGAAGATTCACAGACTCCTTAATTTAAAATATAAAAGTGGAGGTAAAAAGGAAAAACAAGATACAAGAATCTAAAACGTACTATTAAAACCTTAGCAACTCAAAAAACAAATACTACATCAAGTGCAGCATGACAAAATAGAATTTGAAGTAATAACAAAAACGTTCATTGTAATTAGGAAAAGGGAATCGGGAATTGAATTTGAAATATACTGTCATTCTGAGCGCAGTGAAAACGAAGTCGAAGAATCTGTGTACTAACAAAATACGTTCATTGGAATTGAGAATAAAGAATAAGGAATTGAATTTGAAAATTTTAAGATTTGAAAACGATATTCCGATTTAGAACACAGCATATGACCTATTGCTTATAGCTTATAGCTTAGCCTATTGCCTAATATGCCCCAATCATACGCATCCAAGAAGTTCCTACAACTAAGAAAATAAGCATTAAAAATAAACCTATAATTAAACCATAAATCCACCAAGATTTTAGTTCAACATAACCACTACCAAAAAATACAGGTGCTGGACCGTGACCGTAATGCGTTAGCGTTCCGTATAACGAACCTGTGAATCCTAGCATTAATGCCAAAAGTAATCCGGGAACTCCTAAAGAAATTCCAACAGCTAATAAAGCGGCATACATTGCTGCAACGTGAGCTGTGGCACTTGCAAACATATAATGGCTAAAGAAATATACAGCTAATATAAGCGGAAACGCATAATGCCAATCCATACCACCCATTTGCGTTTCAATTAAACTACTAAACCATTTAATAAATCCTAATTCGTTCAGTGAACTTGCCATCATTACTAAAACAGCAAACCAAACAATGGTGTCCCAAGCACCTTTTTCTGATTTTACATCATCCCATGTTAAAACAGAACTTAGTAATAAAATTGCTAAACCAATAAATGCCGTTGTGGTAGCATCAATACTAAACAAATCGCCTGTAATCCATAAACCAAGAAGGATAAAGAAAGTAACCAACATCAAAATTTCGGATGTCTTAAAAGGTCCCATTTCTTTTAGCTTTTCTGTTGCAATTTTTGGAGCATCGGCAGTTTTCTTTAATTCAGGAGGGAATATTTTATACAATACCAAAGGCATCAATAAAAAAGCTACCAAACCAGGAATAATTGCTGCTTGTGCCCAAGACATCCAAGTGATTTTTAATCCCATATCAGCGGCAAATTTTTGACACATGGGGTTACTTGCTGTTCCGGTTAAGAACATCGCCGAACCAATTAAATTAGCATAATAACAATTTAATGTTAAGAACGAACCTAATTTACGATGTGTTTCTGGCTTTTGTGGATCAGAATCAAAATTCAAAGCAGTAGCTTTCATAATCGGATAAATAATACCTCCACCACGAGCTGTGTTACTCGGAATTGCAGGAGCTAAAACCAAATCAGCTAGTCCAATTCCGTATGCTAATCCCAAAGTTGTTTTTCCGAAAACCTTGATGAATAAATAAGCGATTCTGTTTCCTAAACCGGTTTTGATAAAACCACGAGCGATAAAAAATGAAATTCCAATCAACCAAATGACTTTATCTCCAAAACCTTTTAAACTTAAAGTGATTGATTTACCAGGTTCACCCGGAGCAAGTAATTGAAAGCTTGCAGTTAAGCCAACAGCAATCATACACATGGTTCCCATGGGTGCCGCTTTTAAAATAATACCGAAAATAGTAGCCACAAAAATGGCAAACAAATGCCAAGCTTCAGGTACAACTCCTTCTGGAATAGGACAAAACCAAATGGCAATTCCAACCGCAAGTGTAATGGCTAGTTTTACTAAATTAACTTCTTTCATAACTATTTTTTTATGGGTTATAATCTACATTGAAATTGTACAAAGGCTAAACTTGAATTGTAATTTTTGGTGTTTGCGATGTTGGTTTTATAATTATCGAATTGCATTCCGATTTGCAAACGTGCACCATAGTTTTTAAGAAATTCTAAACTGAGCATGGGCGTCCATGTTTGTCTCGGATTGGAATCTATTTTTGAGCTTGCATCTAAATATTCATAACGTAATGAAAGTTCAATTGCCTTAAATCTTGGATTACCAATCTCGTACCTTAAGTTTGGAAGTATGTAAAAACCTTGTAACATATAATCATCAATATTTAATTTTGCTGCTTCAACTTCATCTAATGTAGCTAATACACTAGCATATAAAACATGATTGGTGGCTTGGTAGCCTTCAATTCTAAAATCAACGCTCCAATTTTTAGCCAAGCTTACCTTGTATGTAAAATCGAAACCGTAGGCATATACTTTATGTGCATTTTCCTCACCAATCCCACCACTAATTCCAACAGCAAAATCTTTCTTTTTATCTAAATTTAACCAAACTCTACTTGTATAATGTTTTCCATTATTATTATCAGTGGTGTTTTTTCCGTTTCCATTAGTAATTGCAACTGAGTAATTCATAGGAATTTTTCCCAAATCTACTTGTCCACCTGCAGAGACCCCAATCTGAAAACTTTGCCAACCATTGCTACCCATTAAATAATATGCATTCGACCAATCAATAGATTTGATGATATCAACCGCATGAGAATCTTCAATTCCAAATTGAGGTCTAAATTGCCCGGCTTGTATTTGTAAATGTTTGTTAACCGTGTACTTAGCAAATGCATTTTCTAACACACGCGTTTTAGGATCATTTTTAAAATCGGCTAAATTGATTAAAGTGTTCAATTCTAAATTTTCAGAAATTTGTGCTGCTAAAGAAATACGCATACGTTTTATTTCGAAAGAATTATCAACTGATTTTCCATCGCTATGTTGTAATCCGTTGATATCAACATCTTTTTTAAAATTAGCCAAATATCTTGCTTGAAAAACACCTCCTAATTTTAATTTGGGATATTTTACTTCTTCTTTTTTGGTTTCGACAACATGTACTTCTATTTTTTCATAAACCGGTTCCTGAGCTTGAATGTTTTGAACAACAAATAGGCTAAAAATACTAATGATAAGTTGTTGTTTCATGGCGCTATTTTTTAGATTTTAAAAAGCGAGAACGATTGTATTCGTAGTTCATACGCGCAATATTCAAAACAGAAATACCTTGCGGACATTCCACTTCACAAGCTTCAGTATTGGAACAATGACCAAAATCTTCGGCATCCATTTGATGTAACATTTTCAGAACTCGCGCATTGCGTTCTATTTTTCCTTGAGGAAGTTGAGCAAATTGCGAAATTTTTGCTGAGGTAAATAGGGCAGCACTTCCATTCTTACAAGTTGCTACACAAGCACCACAGCCAATACATGCTGCAGCATCAAAAGCACTTTCAGCAATTTCATGAGAAATAGGAATTGAGTTAGCCTCAGGAGCTTGACCTGTATTTACAGAAACATAACCACCCGCAGAAATAATACGATCAAAAGCAGTACGATCTACTTTTAAATCTTTTTTTATAGGAAATCCTGCTGCACGGAAAGGTTCGATATAAATGGTTTCATTGTCTTTAAATTCACGCATGTGCAACTGACAGGTCGTAGTGTTTTTTAACGGTCCATGAGCAATTCCGTTGATAACCACACCACATTGCCCACAAATTCCTTCCCTACAATCGTGATCAAACTCAACAGGCTCTTCGTTTTTTCGAATCAACTCATCGTTTAAAGTGTCTAACATTTCCAAAAAAGACATATGTGTATTCACGTTATCTAAGGTATAATCAACCAAACGCCCTTGATCTTCACGATTTTTTTGTCGCCATATTTTAAGATGTAATTTCATAAGTTGGTTTATTTATAACTACGAATAGTTGGTTGCACAAATTCAAAGGTTAAAATTTCTTTATTTAATATCGGTTCTTTATCTAAAGATCCAGGCCATTCCCATGCCGAAATAAATTGAAAATCTGTATCATTTCGTTCAGCTTCTCCGTCTGGTGTTTGGAATTCTTCACGAAAATGCGCTCCGCAAGATTCATTTCTGGTCAATGCATCGTAACACATCAAAACACCAATTTCAAAATAATCTGCTACACGACCTGCTTTTTCTAACTCCGCATTCATTCGGTCAGAAGCACCTGTTACATTTACGTTCTTATAAAATTCATCTCGTAATTTGTTAATCGCTTCAATTGCAAATTCTAAACCTTCCTTATTTCGAGCTAAACCGCAATAATCATAAAGTAATTTACCTAATTTTTTGTGATAGTAATCCACGGTTTGATTGCCTTTTATTTGAAGTAATTGATCTAGTTTTAGTTTAGATTCAGCCTCTGCTTTATCAAAAGCTTCATGATTTGTACTGATTTTTCCTTCCTTAATTTGATCAGCCAAATAGTTAGCAATGGTATATGGAGCAATAAAATAGCCATCAACAGACGCTTGCAGTAAAGAATTTGCTCCTAATCTGTTTGCGCCATGATCGGCAAAATTTGCTTCGCCAAGAGCAAACAAACCAGGTATTGTAGTCATTAATTCGTAATCCACCCAAAGGCCACCCATAGAAAAATGGGCTGCAGGTGAGATCATCATAGGTTCTTTATAAGCATTGATTCCGGTGATCTTTTCATACATAGTAAAGAGATTACCATATTTCTCGGCAATTTTATTTTGACCTTGTTCTTTTATTGCTTTAGAAAAATCTAAATAAACCGCATTTTTTAGAGCACCAACTCCATAACCTGCATCGATACGTTCTTTAGCTGCACGCGAAGAAATATCTCGTGGAGCTAAATTTCCAAAAGCTGGATAACGTCGTTCTAAATAATAATCGCGTTCTTGTTCTGGAATATCATTTGCGATACGTTGTTCGTCTAGATTTTTCGGGACCCAAATGCGACCATCGTTTCGAAGCGATTCAGACATTAAAGTCAACTTAGATTGATAATCGCCAGACTGAGGTAGGGAAGTAGGGTGGATTTGTGTCCAACTAGGTGATGCAAAATACGCACCTTTTTTATAAGCACGCCAAATTGCCGAACCGTTACAACCCATGGCCAAGGTCGATAAATAATATATTTTTCCGAAACCACCTGTAGCTAAAACCACCGCATGAGCCGCATGACGTTCGATTGCACCTGTTTCTAGATTACGAACAATAACGCCACGTGCACGGCCGTCAATCACAACCAAGTCTAACATTTCGTGACTAGCAAATAGCTGTACCGTTTTTTTATCAACCTGACGCATTAACGCTTGATACGTTCCTAAAAGTAATTGCTGGCCCGTTTGTCCGCGTGCATAAAACGTTCTACTTACTTGAACACCACCAAACGAACGATTATTTAAATAACCGCCGTATTCTCTACCAAATGGTACACCTTGTGCTACGGCTTGGTCAATTAAGTTCACAGAACACTCTGCAAGTCTGTAAACATTAGCTTCACGTGCTCTAAAATCTCCGCCTTTTAACGTGTCAACAAACATACGATAGATGCTGTCTCCATCGTTTTTGTAATTTTTTGCAGCATTTACACCACCTTGAGCAGCTACTGAATGGGCACGTCTAGGCGAATCTTGAAAGCAAAACGATTTGACATTGTAACCCATCTCACCTAACGAAGCTGCTACGGATGCGCCAGCTAAACCGGTTCCTATGACGATAACGTCTAATTTTTTTCGATTGGCTGGATTAACTAAACGAGCATTTTTTTTATAATTTGACCATTTTTCTTCTAATGGTCCATGAGGAATTTTAGCATTTAATTTCATCGAAAAACTATTTAGAAGTGAAAAATATATAAACAGGCATTAAAGCAAATCCAACGCAAATTAGTATGGCATACGCAATTCCAAAATATTGAATCCATTTTACAAACTTTGGATTAAATAATCCTAATGTTCTTATGCCACTAGAAATTCCATGTGCTAAGTGATAAGCTAATGCAATCATTGCAACAACATAAATAGCCACTAGCCAACCTTGTTGAAAAGCAGTTACAACTACCGTGTATAAATCTTTATTACCCCAAGGATCTAAACCTATGGACCCAAACTTATAGACATACCAAAAGTTTTGAAAATGCAATACAAGAAATAACAAGATTATCAATCCAAGAAAACCCATATTTCGACTGCTCCATTTACTGGCTCTATCACGGGAGTCTTTTTTATAAGTACCACCTGATTTTTTGTTTTTAACAGTAATGATCCAAGCATAAATTGCATGCAAAAGAATTGATAAGTACAAAACATAGGAAACGATTTTTATAAACGCATTTCCTGTTAGAAAGTTAGAGTACCAATTGAATTTTTCTTGCGCCTCATCAGGTGATAAAAATAATTGTGTGTTTCCTAAAAAATGTATCAAAAGAAAGAAACAAAGAAACAGTCCAGTAAAAGACATGAATAGTTTACGTGTTGTGGTCATATTTTTTTTATTAAATAGCTAAAAGTTATTTTTTTCGAAGCTTTATTCCGTATTACTAAGCTGTAAGTTTTAAATACACTAAAAAAACAATTTCTATAATATTACAATTCTTGGGTTTAAAAAGTATATTCTGTACCGTGTTTTATCTTTGTAGCTTACAGGTATTGTCTTTAAAATTTTGGCTAAAAAAAAGCGTTTTTTCTTTCCACTTTTAGTAAATGCAGGAATTTTTACCACACTTAGATTATCGTCCTCTGGATTATTTTCCCAATCTCCAATCCAACCTTGTTTCATTATCTTTTTAAAGTTTTCTAGTGTTATCTCAGAATCCGTAGATAAAATTTCATTAAAATTACTTGTATCTATGTTTTGATGATATGTTTTACAAAAATTAAGAATGGGCTCAAAGTATTCGGCTTTTATGTTATATAAATCCAGTTTCCTACATACCGTACTTAAACTATATTCGGTTTTAATTGTGTGAATTAAACTCTCAAATTGTTTAGCATTTAGAACGCCAATCGAATTGTAAAACTCATCAAGTGTAGATTTAATGAATTCAGATTGATTTCTTGAGGTATTATGCTCTGCTTCCAATAAGGATTGCAAAAAATCAATTCTTTTATGACTTGGTACATAATGTAAATCATATAGCAATTTTATTTTGTTTAGCTCTTTCATGTAGTATATTTTTTGTTTTTTTTTGTTAAATATATATAAAAAAAATAAAAAATTAACCAAGTGTGGTTTTTTTTCTATTCCAATTAAAAATAAATAATTTATTAAAAGAGAATTACCAAAGGCAACTATTTAAAAGGTGTTAGTTAAAATAGTGTTTTATGATGATTATTCGTTTTTTTTATTTATTTATTATTTTATTTATTTTAAAATTAAGTTTTTGTTTGGTTTTATTCTAAAAAATATCATAATTTTTTATTTTGTCTCGGTAAAAAGTTCTGCTTGGCATACTTGTTGAATAATGTTTAGTATAAATTATAAAATTATATCAATATGAAGAGTAAATTGAAAATTACCGTGTTATTTTTATTAATTTCATTTTTTTATTCAAATGCACAAGATGCAAAAACTACAGTTGAGTTAATTCAATCTTCTAAAGAAAAAATAACTGAGTTAAATGCTGAAGCAGCTAAAATTGGTGAAGCTATAGAATTGAAAAAGCAAGATTTAATTATAAAAGATAGTCAAGCAAAACAGTTAGCTATTCAAACCTCAGAAGCTAAAAAATTAAAAGATAAAGTAAAAACAGAAGATGCAAAACGCGTTCAGAAAACAGCTGATCAAGAAGTAAGTTATATAAAAAAAGAATTAAAAAATCTTCAAAAATCTCAAAAAGAAAAACTAAAAGAAGCCAAACAATTAGCAAAATCTAACAACTCTATAGAAAAAGCTCAAAAAAATGTAACCAAAACAAAAGCTAAACTTTTAAAAGCAGATAACAACCTAAAAAAGACCACAACACAATACGAAAAAAATATGTTGAACAAAAAGCTAACTTTAGAAAAAGAGATAAAAGCAAAATCTAAAATTCTCAAACTAGATACCCAAGTAAAAGAATTAAAGTTAGAGTTGAAAAAAAATGAACTAATTCTTCAGACAGAACAATTAAAATTTTAATCTGATTTTTTATAAAGCCTCAAAAAATTTACACTTTTTGAGTTTTTTGTATTTAAAGGATCTTCTCATTGCACAATCTCATTGGTTTTATTACAGATTGATTTCTGTTAACTGAAAAATTTTTTTCAAAAAGTTATTTTTATTACTGTTTTTTGATTTATGTAATTATATTAACCTGTAGTGTATTATAGAATTCCCTCAGATATACAGATTTTTACCCATTAAACTACGTAGGACAAACAAATTACGAAACTTATTGAATGTATTAGATTCAAAATCTGTGAAAATTTAATTAGGAGTTAATTTTATCTATCAATTTGAATCTGCGCATCACCGAATCAGGATTAGAATTTGAAAATGTGATAATTTGAAGATTTGAAAATGAAATGATCTGAATGTAAGTCAAAAGTTTCAAGTTCAAAGTTTCAAGTTCAAAATAGAATATTAAGTAGAAACAAAGCGTATATAGTAACCAAGTAACCAAGTAACGAAGTGACCGAGTGACCGAGTTTAGAACTACAAAATAAAATATTAAGTAGAAACAAAGCGTATATAGTAACCAAGTAACCAAGTAACCAAGTGACGAAGTGACGAAGTAACCAAGTTTAGAACTACAAAATAGAATATTAAGTAGAAACAAACTACGTTCATTGAAAAACAAAACACAATATTCAGCAGAAACGTAACCCGACATCAAATAGGGAATTGGGAAATTGGGAAATAGTAAATCGAGTACTAAATATACTCGGTAGAACAAATAAAAAAACAGACTAAAAAAAGCATTTATAACCTATTTTGCAGAATCGAAACCCCGACATCAAATAGTGAAATAGTGAAATAGTGAATGTAGTAACCAAGTTTAGAACTACAAAATGGGATATTAAGTACAAATAAAACACGTTCATTGAAAAACAAAACACAATATTCAGCAGAATCGTAAACCCGACATACAGTCAAAATACGAGTAGTCTAAAAGTTGAGAAAAGCGTAAAATCAAAAAGCTGACTGAAGCTTTGAAAAAGCAAGACCTTTTTGATTTAGCGTTCGAAACCATTTAGACCGTATTTAGACTGCGTCGAAGCACTTTGCTTCTTTAGTGCATTTAAAGAAGAAGAAATAAAATAAAGAATTACAATTCGCACTATTAAACCAGTATACAAAAAACAAGATGCTATTAAAAACGGAACAAAGAAAGCATTTATAACCTATTTTGCAGAATCGAAACCCCGACATACAGGATTTTAACGAAAATCTGCAAGGTGAAATTTCGTAAGAAAGGAACTGCTGATTATTCGAGCGAAAATATTTGTTTTAGTTCTCATGAATACGTCGCCTTACGCGCTCAGTGTAATTAATCAAGTCATAAAGGCTTGTATTTGAAGCTTTGAAAAGGCAAGACCAGTTCCTTTTAGAAATAAGCCGTAGTAGATCGTTAAAATACTGCGTCGGAGCACTTTATTCGAGCGTTTATATTTTTTTTTGTTCTCATGAATACTGCGCCTTACGCGTTCAGTGTAAATAGTCAAGTCATAAAGGCTTGTATTTGTCTTCTTTAGTGCATTTAAAGAAGAAGAAATAAAATAAAGAATTACAATTCGCACTATTAAACCAGTATACAAAAAACAAGATGCTATAAAAAACGGAACAAAAAAAGCATTTATAACCTATTTAGTAGAATCGAAACCCCGACATACAGTCAAAATGCGAGTGTCTAAAAGTTGAGAAAAGCGTAAAATCAAAAAGCTGACTGAAGTTTTGAAAAAACAAGACCTTTTTGATTTAGCGTTCGAAACCATTTAGACCGTATTTAGACTGCGTCGGAAACCCCTTTTGGTTCTTTTGGGGGTAATCCAAAAGAATAATATAAGAATCAAAAAACTTAATATGATGCTAACCCGAGCTTGCGAACTGTACCAAGTAACCAAGTAACCAAGTGACGTAGTGACGAAGTAACCAAGTAATCAAGTAACGAAGTGACGAAGTAACCAAGTTTAGAACTACAAAATAGAATATTAAGTAGAAACAAACTACGTTCATTGAAAAACAAAACACAATATTCAGCAGAATCGTAAACCCGACATACAGTATATTGACGAGAATCTGCAAGGTGAAATTTCGTAAGAAAGCAACCGCTGACCGAAGCGAAGCAAGATCGGTTGTTTTTAGAAATAAGCCGTAGTAGATCGTTAAAATACTGCGTCGGAAACCCCTTTTATTCAAGCGTTAATATTTGTTTTAGTTTCTCATGAATACTACGCCTTATACGCTCAGTTTGAAAAAATAAGTCATTTAGGCTTGTATTTGTTTTCTTTAGTGCTTTTAAAGAAAAGAAAAAAACAAGATGCGATACTGCATCAAGTGCAGCATGATATAATAGAATTTGAAGTACTAACAAAAACGTTCATTGGAATAGAGAATCGGGAAAAGAGAATCGGGAATAGAACTTTAAAACGATATTTCGACTTAGAACTCAGCTTAAAGCATACAGCCTATAGCCTAAAAAGGAAAAAAGAATGGGAAAATAGGGAGTTGAACTTTAAAACAATAATATGATTTAGAACTCAACATAAAGCCTATTGCTTAATGCAGACATTTAATTTGAAAATGTTATAAGTTAAAGATTTTTTTGAATATTTACTAATGTTATTTGTTGTTCAATATTTTAATATTTAGTTTTTTTAATCTACAATTTAAACGTGTTTTTTTCAATGAATCAATTTTTAAAGTGAATTATTTATCATGTAATTGTATTTTCACCTTTTATTCCTTAATATTCATTATTCATCTTTAAAATTTCATGCATTATAACTTTAAATTAGTTTTTTAATCTAAAAAAATACGTTTTGTTAATTAATAATAATATTTTTACCTGAAAAACATTATTATTTTATGAAAAGTTCTAAAAGGCATATCTGTTTACTTTCTCTAGTAGTAACCAGTAATTTATTTGCTGTAAATGACACAAAACGTACAGCTATTTTTTATAATTCATTTTCACATGAAATAAATTGTAAACTCAAAACGAATTCTAATCAATATTTTGAAGAACAAAGTGATGTTTCAGGAGAACCAATCTATAATTTGTTTTATTTAGCTAGAGCAATTTCTACAAAAACAAATAGTTTAGACGCTTTAGGCTATTTGAACTACCTAGCACAAAATTCGAAAAGTGATACCTTGCTGATATCTTCACTTCAAAAAAACTTAAGTAATAATATAAGAGAAGAATTAAAAATTGATTTAAACAATTACTTCAAATCAGTTTTAGGAGTTGATGCTAAGTTTGATGGTATTGAAAAAAAATACAAAGGAATATTTAGCGGTAGGAATGCGAAGATAAAAAATGACATTGAGGAACTAAATAAAGTTATCTATGCTTACAGAAATGTAGATATTATAACTCCTGTAAAAGATTTCATTTTTACTAATTCAGATGGTTTTATTGTAGATGATTTAAGTGATGATTTTTTTAAAAAAAATGTAGAAATACTATCAAACACTGTTTTTCTAGATTCAAAACAGTATAAAGAAATAATTAACAACTTCAATTATATTAAAGATCCAAACAAGAAAACGTTTAAAGAAGAATATGATAAATTAAGCAATTCAAATTTAAATGTGTATTCATTTGTTAAATATTATAAATCGTATTATTCAACTTTATCAGACTCTAGAAATAAATTAGTGAATAATTTAGTGAATAATTATTTAGATAATTTAATAGCTTATGAAGAAAAGGGGATTTTTCAAATAGATCGAAATCAAATCAACGCTAGAATCAATGAGACGCGTAGGGTAGTTCAAGAAAATAATCAGGAAATATCAGGATATAGAGTTCCAAGTCAAACAGATATTATCAACTCTGTTGCCCAATTTATGGCTAATAGAGCTAAGCAGGAAACTATGATTTGGTTTGTACAATATTTACAAAGAGAAATTCAAAACCCATTATTATGGGATACCTTTCCGGAAACGAAGGAAGTGCTTGAAACTTTTGATCTTGATAGACTGAAAGATTTAAATGATAATTGGCGTACAAGTTTGTCATCGGATTTTGTAAAAATGCCAACAAATCTGATCAATAGTAGTTGGTTAGAAAATCAAGCTGTTTATAACAATCGTTTATCTGAATTACAAAATATTAAAGCTACAGTTAAGAGTGTAAATTATTTTCAAAAACTAATAAATGAGCGTCACAATTACAGATCTATATTAAAAAATTTTTATGAAAAGGGAAAAGAGAGTGATTTCTATAATAATCAACAACACTTAAAAGATATAACAGCTCTTTTGTATATCGTTTCTAATGAGTTTTATACCATTTATGACAAAAAAATGTATTATATAACTTCAGAGCAGATTAATAATATTTCAGAAGAGCAGTGGAAAGATTTATTGGATTTAATCGAAATTAAATACGGAGTTTACGAAAAACAAGTCTTTCAAAATATTTTTACAGATAAATTAAATACTAGTAAACGAAAGCAATTAGCAAATTTGTTATTAGACTTCTCTCAATTAGACGCATTAAGTAAAGCAGCTTTGGATGAAAATCATCCCTCATTTATTTTGGCTTGGAACAAAATGATTGATTTATTAAAATACGTAGATCCAAATTACAATGTTACCTATGATAGCTTTAATTCTGATATGTATTCAGAGATTGATCAGTTACAGATTTTGTATAAAATTGGTCAACAAATTGTGAAAAAAGATTTCAAGGCAGTTACTCAAAATACTATTACATTTATAAAACCTATTTTTTCAAACTCAAATTATACGATAAATATTCAAGACAATACAATTAATGTTTTTTTCAACGCATCTGCAAAGCCAATTAAAATTGTAGATGCAAATAAAATCAAAAGGACAAAAATTGAATGTAATAATGTTACTATTAGTTTTGAAAAATATAAAGAAAATCAAATTAAAATCGTTGGAGAAACTGAAAATTTTTTTACCATTTCAGAATTAAAAAATGAACTTAAATCAGTAAAAATTGCTATTGCCAGCAATGAATTAATCAATTTTAAAGCCAATGACAATTCCTTTTTGTCTATGATTTTTAAAGAAAATTTTCCAAGTTTAGATTCAAAAATAGATGAAGAAAATATTCAGAATTCTTTAATTCTCACAAACTTACTAATTGATTTAGTTGAAAATCCATTAAAAATAATGAGTAATAGTAATTATGAAGTTTTCGATATTGAATTTGATGATTTTCAAGGTAGTTTTAAAAATAATGCAATAAATAAACTTTTAAAAACAACTACTATTTTTTCTGAAATCATAAACGCTAAAGATGAGAAAGAAGTTTATTCAGCTATTGAAGAAATGTTTTCGCCTAAAGAGTCCTATATGATAAAACGAAAAAATAAAAGTACTTTCACGATAAATGGATATGTAGGTTTGTTTACTGGTTATCAATTTGTTCAGAGTCAGCCAAGTGATTATAAAAATTCATTTATTTATGGAGTAACGGCACCGATTGGTCTAACCTATTCGGGTAAAAGATTCGGAACCTTTGTACAATTTTTAGAATTAGGAAATTTAGTTAATCATTATTTGTGGTCAAGTTCAGATTACAGTCACAAGCAAAAGGTAAGTATAAAAGAATTATTTAGTCCAGGAGTTAAATTTTTATTTAACATCCCAAAAACACCATTTGTAGCTTATACAGGAGCCAGTTTCGTTCAGGTAGACAAGTATTTAAATGACCAACAACTTATAGTTAATAATCGAGCAATAGATTTAATTCAATGGACAATCGGATTTAAAATTGATATTCCTTTTTATACCGTTTTTAAAAAAAATTAACATTGTAAGAACTTCATGCAAAAAATAATTTGTGAGTTACGTTATACGTTGTTGATTAGTAAATTTTACAAATTAAAAGAGGTAATAATTTATAGTTTTGGAAATATTTGCTGAAATTATTTGCTGTTAGGTTCAGTTTATACTCATTACAGTTTTTCCAAATCTTTAATCTTTCAATTGACATTATTCAATTGATGGTTTATAAGTGAATTTTTTCAACCATTAATTTTTAAAGTAAAAGTTAATTAGTTAACTGTATTTCCTATTTTTTATTACTTTTTTTAGTTTCATAAATTATTTACCTTTTTGTTTTTTTCGACAGAAAAAATAAAAACGACAACTAACTTCACATTTTTGATAGTAAAAAAGTGAGTTAAATTCAATATCGCTAAGTAATTTTAGCTTTTTGAGATTATTGATTTGAGTAATCGTTTTATTTTTAACAAAATGTATTATTTATTGTTTATTTGTTAACTTTTTTATTGCTAGCTTGTTAAAAATAAAATATATCACAATAAAGTTTGGTTGGGTAATTAGGTTTATTTACTTTTACAACCGAATGTTAAAAAGAAAGCATTATGTAAATAAGTGCTATTTTTTTAACAATCAAAACCAAAAAACCAAAAACAAAAACAACACATGAAGGGAATTATTTTAGCCGGAGGTTCGGGAACGCGTCTGCATCCGTTAACTTTGGCGGTAAGCAAGCAGTTGATGCCTGTTTACGATAAACCTATGATATATTATCCGCTTTCGACTCTTATGTTAGCAGGAATTAATGAGATTCTTATTATCTCAACCCCTCATGATGTACCTCATTTCAAAAAACTTTTAGGAGACGGAACCCAATTAGGTTGTCGTTTTGAATATGCAGAGCAGGCTGAACCAAACGGATTAGCTCAAGCTTTTATCATTGGAGAAAAATTTATCGGTAACGATAAAGTAGCTTTGATATTAGGAGATAACATCTTCTATGGTTCAGGTATGTCAAAACTGCTTCAAAGTTGTACGGATGTATCAGGCGGAGTCGTTTTTGCATATCCTGTGAGTGATCCAGAACGTTACGGAGTTGTCGAGTTCAACGAAAACAATCAAGTCATATCAATTGAAGAAAAACCTTTAAACCCTAAATCAAATTATGCAGTTCCAGGTTTGTATTTTTATGATAATAGTGTCGTAGAAATTGCAAAAAGCATCCAACCTTCAGCACGTGGCGAGTACGAAATCACCGATGTAAACAAAAGATATTTAGCCCAAGGAAACCTAAAAGTAGGTGTTTTTGATCGCGGAACAGCTTGGTTAGACACCGGCACCTTTACTTCTTTAATGCAAGCCGGGCAATTCGTACAAGTCATAGAAGAACGTCAAGGACTTAAAATCGGAGCAATCGAAGAGGTAGCCTACCGTATGGGATACATCAACAAAGAACAATTAACCAAAATAGCCCAACCACTGATTAAAAGTGGTTATGGTGAATATTTAATGAAAGTTTGTAAGTAAACATAATGAAACACATATTAATTACAGGGGGAGCAGGCTTCATCGGTTCTAATCTAACCGAATATTTCTTAAACAAAGGTTATAAAGTAACATGTTTAGATAATTTTGCTACGGGATATCGACATAATATCGAAGAATTTTTTTCTAATGAAAACTATACATTGATTGAAGGAGATATTCGTGATTTTGAAACTTGCCAAAAAGCAGTACATAACGTAGATTATGTATTACATCAAGCAGCATTAGGTTCAGTTCCAAGATCGATAAATGACCCAATTACTTCAAATGAAGTTAATGTTTCTGGTTTCTTAAACATGTTAGTAGCAGCACGTGATGCAGGTATTAAACGTTTTGTGTATGCAGCATCTTCTTCAACCTATGGTGATTCGGAAGCTTTACCTAAAGTAGAAGATGTTATCGGTAAACCATTATCACCTTATGCGGTTACTAAGTATGTAAATGAATTATATGCCGATGTATTCGCTAAAACGTATGGAATGGAAATCATTGGTTTGCGTTATTTTAATGTTTTTGGTCGTCGTCAAAACACACGTGGCGCTTATGCAGCGGTTATTCCATTGTTTACGAAATTGTTAATTCAACACGAGTCACCAACGATTAATGGCACCGGTGAAAATTCTCGTGATTTCACGTACATCGATAATGTAATTCAAATGAATGAGTTGGCAATGTTAACCAAAAATCCATTGGCAATCAATACCGTGTACAATACAGCTGTAGGTGATCGTACCAACTTAAACCAATTGGTAAGCTATATAAAAGAATTTTTAACGGCATTTGATTCGGAGATTTCTAATATTCCTGTGAATCACGGTCCAAACCGCCAAGGAGATATTCCACATTCATTAGCGTCCGTACATAAAGCTAAAGAATTTTTAGGTTATCAACCGACACATGTCATTCGCCAAGGTCTGCAAGAAGCTGTAACTTGGTATTGGAATCATAAACACTTATTATAATATATTAATCAAAAAAAATGAATACACAACACAAAATTGCCGTTATAGGTTTAGGCTACGTAGGTTTACCATTAGCACGTTTGTTTGCAACTAAATTTCCAGTGGTTGGTTTTGACATCAATCAAAAACGTATTGGTGAATTAAATAATGGAAATGATTTTACATTAGAAGTTTCAGATGAAGTTTTACAGGCTGTTTTAGTAAAAGAAAATCCTTTCGCAACGGATACAAACGGATTGTACTGTTCTCATAATTTAACTGATATCGAAACGGCAAATGTTTATGTAGTAACCGTTCCAACACCTGTAGATAAAAACAACCGTCCAGATTTAACACCGTTATACAAATCTTCAGAAACGGTTGCTAAAGTTTTGAAAAAAGGAGATATTGTGATTTATGAATCAACGGTTTATCCAGGAGTTACGGAAGAAGAATGTATTCCTGTTTTAGAACGCGTTTCAGGTCTGAAATTTAACGAAGATTTCTTTGCAGGTTATTCACCAGAACGTATCAACCCAGGTGACAAAGAACATACGGTTGAAAAAATACTAAAAGTTACTTCTGGTTCTACTCCAGCAATTGGTGAGGTTGTGAATAACTTGTATAAAGAAGTAATTGTTGCAGGAACGCATTTAGCACCATGTATTAAAGTAGCTGAGGCAGCTAAAGTAATCGAAAACTCGCAACGTGATATTAATATTGCTTTTGTAAACGAACTTGCTAAAATTTTCAATTTATTAGACATCGATACTCATGCGGTTTTAGAAGCAGCAGGTACCAAATGGAATTTCTTACCTTTTAAACCAGGTTTAGTAGGTGGACATTGTATTGGTGTAGATCCGTATTACTTAGCGCAAAAAGCACAAGAAGCAGGTTATCACCCAGAAATAATTTTAGCTGGTCGTCGTTTAAATGATTCTATGGGAGAGTATGTAGCTTCTCAGGTGATTAAAACCATGATCAAGAAAAAAATCAACGTATGTGGTGCACGTGTATTAAATTTAGGAATTACTTTTAAAGAAAATTGTCCAGATGTTCGTAATACCAAAGCGGTAGATGTAATACATGCCTTACAAGATTATGGCGTAGAAGTAGTAACGTATGATCCATGGGCTAACCCAGCCGAAGTAATGCATGAGTATAACCTATCTTGTCATTCTGAGCTTGTCGAAGAATCTATACAAAACGATTCAAAAACGAAATACGATGCCATCGTATTAACCGTAGCACATAAAGAATTTACAGATTTAGATTTAAACCAATTCTTAAAAGAGGGCGGTGTTGTTTATGATGTAAAAGGGATTTTAACTGAGGCTGATAATAGATTATAAATTTTCATTAATCCAAATGTTACAATCACATAGAGTTTTAGTAAATACTATAGCACTTTATTTTAGAATTATAATAAATTCTATTGTAGTTTTATTTTCAACTAGAATTGCTTTAGAAGAATTAGGAGTAGATTCATTTGGATTGTATAATTTAGTTGCTGGAGTAATCACTTTGTTGTCATTTTTTTCTGGCGCTCTAACTGTTTCAACGCAAAGATTCCTTTCGTTTGCAATTGGTGAGAATGATATAAAAAAGCTTAATAAGGTATTTAATTTAAGTTTAGCTGTTCATTTCGGATTAAGTTTTATAGTTATTATTTTATTTAAATTATTACAACCTTTTTTATTTGATGGTTTTTTAAATATTCAAGAAAAAGATATTGAAAATGCAGTAACTGTTTATAACGTAATGATATTTTCTTGTGCTGTTACCATTTTTACTATCCCTTTTAACGCAGTAATTAATGCAAGAGAAGAAATGTGGTTTTCTTCAATATCAGATATTATTTCAATTTTGTTGAAACTTTTTGCTGCAATAATGTTGTTTTATATAATAAATGATAAACTGATTGTATATAGTTATTTGATGGTTTTTGCAATTATCATTGGTTCCTTGATAAACATTTTATGGTGTAAATTTAGATATAATGAATGCAAATTAAATTTTAAACTTCAAGAAGGTGATATACTACTTTTTAAAGAGATGTTTAGTTTTGCAGGATGGAATACTTTAGGTTCACTTGCAGTTGTTTGTAGAAATCAGGGAGTAGCAGTAGTATTAAATATTTTCTTTGGTACATTTGTTAATGCAGCTTACGGTGTAGCGAATCAATTGAATTCTTTAGTAATTACTTTTGCTAGTACTTTAACGACTGTTTTTACACCAATGATTGTTAAATCTAAAGGTGCTAATGATCATGACAAGATGATATTTGTTTCAGTTTTTTCTTCAAAAGTGTCTTTTCTGTTGTCAAGTTTTATTGCTATACCTGTATTATTACATACAGAATTCATATTAAATCATTGGTTAAAAGTAATTCCAGGTGGGACAATAAATTTTTGTAAGGCTATTATTATTACTTTTTTAATTATGCAATTATACCCTGGCATTACAAGAGCAATATATGCTGCAGGAAAAATAAAATGGTATCAGATTTCGATTTCTATTTTATTAATTTTGAATGTACCAATTGGTTATTTATTATTTAGTTTAGGTTTTGCACCTGTTGCTATTTTGTATACAATGATTTTAGTACAGTTTTTAACATTACTTACAACGATATATTTTGCTAAAAAAATAATTAATTTGAATGTAAAAGAATTTCTTATTAATTCAGTTTTAAAAGCATTTATTCTTTTTCTTGGGGTTTATAGTTTAGGAGAAATATTACAAAAAACACTTCAAATTAATAAATATTTAAATTTTATAACTACTTCTGTTTTTCTTGCTATTATTTATATAAGTATTTTTTATATTTTTATATTTAATGACAAAGAAAAGGCACTTCTAGTAAATTTATTTACTAGTTTAAAAAATATAATTAATGAAAAAATTTCTAAGAAAAATAGTCGATAAATTATCATTTATTAAAAACAAGAAAAAAGCTACCTTAAAAGGAAAAGGACAAAAGTTTTATCGTTCAACTCAAATTACTTTAATTGATTCATCTAAAAAAGAGGATGTTGTAATAGAGTCTAATGCACGTATACATGGTAAAATTGTTTCTAGTAATGGAGGTAAAGTTTTTATTGGAAAATATGCCCATTTAGGTCCTAACTCAAAAATAGCATGTATAAATTCTGTATATATTGGAGCTTATACTGGTGTTGGATCAAATGTATCTATTGTTGATAATAACTATCACCCAGTAAATCCTGAAGATAGAAAATTTATGAGACAAACACCAGAAGGTTCTTTCTATAGGAAATGGAAGCATTCTGAAAGTAAAGCAATCTTTATTGGAGAAAATGTCTGGATTGGAGAAAATTCTAGAATTTTAAAAGGAGTAACAATAGGTAATAATTCTATTGTAGCTGCTAATACAGTGGTTACAAAAGATGTACCTGAAAATGCAATTGTAGCCGGAAACCCTGGTAAGATAGTAAAAACAGATATTAATAATTTACCAAGAAAATTTAATGACTAATTTTATTTTATATTTATTTTCTTTTTTTTTAGGATTTGGTTTGTTCGATCCGTTTGGTACTAATGGTTTGTATTTTGATGTTTTAACGATATTATCTTTGGTTTCAATTTTATTTAGAAATGGGTTTTCTTTTATTACGAATCGTTTTGATTTACCAACTAAATTACTTTTTCTTATAGCTTTATTATTATTTTTTAGTGCTTTTTTATATGGTGTATCATATTCTGAATTTCTACCTATTAATTTTAAGTTTATATCTGCTGTAATTATTTTTTGGTTCTTTTCAATAGAATTTTCAAAATCTCCTGAATTTGCTTTTAAATGTTTATTAATATTTTCAATTTCATGTGGATTAATCTCTTTAGGATATGTCTTAGGTATTTTTAATTCTCAATTTGAAATACTAAATGGACGACTGCGAATATTTGGAGAAAATCCGAATTCTATAAGTTCTAGGATGGCTATTTCTTTTATTATTTTGTTCTATAACTTTCTAATAAATCCACTAAAATTAAATAAAATTAATTTAGTTTTTTTGTCACTTTTGCCAACCTTAGTTTTTTTTACTATTGACACAGGATCTAGAGGTTCGTTATTAATTTTGGTATTGTCTATATTCGTAATTGTTTTTTTATCGAATATAAAAAAAGTATTAAAAATATCTTTATTAATTTTAAGTTTAATATTTATGTTTTTTATGTTTGTCTATTTGCAAGATTCAGATATTATGTCTCGTTTTCAAAATGAAGGATTGACAGATTCTCGTGACGAATTATGGACAAATGCATTAATTATTTTTTCTGATAATTTATTAATAGGTGTAGGTGAGGAAGGCTATAAACTTGAACTTTCAATATTATCAAATAGAGTTTTAGATACTCATAATTTGATTATTTATTTTCTAGTTACTGGTGGCTTGATAACTACTAGTGTTTTTTTGTATTTTTTGATATTAATTTTTAAAAAAGCATATTTTCAGATAAGATTAAAAAATTCTTTACCAATGATTTTTTTTGTTTTCTTTTTTTTCTTAATGAATAAGACAGGTGGAATCATTACTTATTTGATTATGTGGTATTTCTTGGCATATATTAATTCATTTAATTATAAAAAAAATTCTATTTCATGAGTTCAATTCTATTACATGCATGGACCTTACATAAAAAAGACAATCAATATTATATGCCCTATACACATTGGATATATTTGAAAGAAATTGTTAAATATTATGATAAAGTTTGTTTACTTTCTCCTGTAAATCTTAATTTAAAAGATGAAACTAAATTTGAATCAGTAAGCATGTTTAAAAATGTCAGAATATATGAACTTCCATATACGGAAGGCTATATTCAGGCTATTAAGCATTTCTTTACATATGTTGATGCGTATAAAACTTTGTCTAAAGAATATGATAAAGTTTATGCACGTTACCCTATTCCTTTTGGTTGGCTACAAGCATCTTTTTTTAAAAACAAAAAAAGAATTATTCATTTTGTTGGAGACCCTACAGATACGATAATTAATAATCCAAATCTGTCTCCATTAAAAAAGAAGATTTATACAACTTTTTTCAAACCCGAGCATTTGATGTTTATGAAAGCTTCTAAGCATGCTACCGTATTTACTAACGGTTTTCATTTAACTGAACGGTTAAAAAAATATGATATTAAAGCATTACCTTTAGTATCTTCCACACTGAATGATGAAGATTTCTTTTTTGAAGAAAAAAAAATCAATCAGCTTTCACCTAAATTAATTTATCTGGGTTATTTAAGAAAAGCTAAAGGATTAGATACATTAATTACATCATTTAAATTTCTTCAAGAAAATATTCCTAATGCTTCATTAACAATTGTTGGTCATGGTGAAATGGAAGAAGAGTTAAAAGTGATGATAGATAATCAAAATATCAAAAATGTTATTTTTAAAGGGCATATTGATAATAGAAAGGAATTGAATAGTATTTTACGCAGTAATGATATATTTGCTTTTGCATCTTTATCTGAAGGTTCTCCTAGAGTCATTTTGGAAGCAATGGCAAACGGATTAGCTGTTGTGAGCACTCCTGTTGGTTCTTTACCCACAACGTTTACAGATGGAAAAGAAATCTTATTTGCAGACTTTAACAATCCTAAAATGTTTGTTGATAAATATCTTCAAATAATAAATAATAATAATACCTATAACAATATCAGAAGGTCATCTTTCCAGAAAGTATCAAATTATAAAATCGAAAACTTCTTAAAATCAATTTTCTATGAAGCATAAATTAATATTATTCTATTCTTGGTTTATTAGGACCTTATTTTATTTTATTCCCGATTTACCTTTTACAATGAGAACTAGAGGTTGGTTCTATGGTTTAGCTATGAAAAAATGTGGCAAAGATTTTCAAGTAACAAATAATGCTTTATTAAAAGGTTTACATAATTTTAGTTTAGGAAATAATGTTTTTATTGGAAATAATACTGTTATTATGGGTAGTGGTGAGTTAATAATAGAAGATCAAGTTATGATAGCACCTAATTCTGTAATAGTAATTGGTAATCATACCTCAATAAATAATTCATTTAGATATGGTCCAATAAGAAAAGGTAAAGTAATATTAAAGAAAGGAAGTTGGATTGGAGCAAATTGTTCAATAGCAATTGGTACAATATTACCTGAAAATTCAGTATTAGGCGCGAATAGTTTTATTAGTAAACCTTTTGATAAAGCAAATAGTTTATATGCGGGTACACCTGCGAAATTTATAAAAGAGTTATAATGCATTCATTAATTTTCAAACTTGGTATTAAATCAAGAAACCCAAGTTTGCTTCGTTTTTATAGAGAATTAGTAAAAACAGATTCAGCCTCTCTTGAAGAGTTAAAATCAATACAAGAAAATAAGTTTAAAGAATTAATTGATTTTGCTTTTAACTATTCTCCTTATTATAAAAAGAAGTTAAATGACTTGAATATCGTAAGAGATGATATTAATTCAGTAGATGATTTAGTTAAGTTACCTATTCTTGAAAAAGATGAATTGAGAGATAATGCAGAAGCTATAAATAGTACATTTAAGTTTAATAAAGTAATTGTTTCTGAAACATCTGGGACTTCGGGTCAGCCACTTAAATTTATAAAGGATGAAGAATGGGATTCAATGAATCGAGCATCCATGTATAGAGGCTATTCATGGTATGGAGTTAATCCTTGGGATAAAAATGGATATTTTTGGGGATATAATATTTCGGGTAAAGATCAATTTAAAATCAAATTATTAGATGTACTTCAAAATCGATTTAGAATATTTTCGTACAATGAGAACGAAATAATTAAATTTACAAAAAAACTTAAATCAGCTGATTATATCGAAGGTTACTCATCAATGATTTATGAGGTTGCTAAACGTATTAATTCAATTGAAGGTATTCAAAAACCTAAAAAAATTAAATTAATAAAAGGGACTTCAGAAAAAATCTATGATAATTACCATTCAGAAACAATAAAAGCATTTGGTTCTAAAATAAGAAGTGAATACGGTGCAGCTGAAGCTGGATTAATAGCTTTTGAATGTCCAGAAGGCTACATGCACATAAATAGTGAAAATGTAATTGTTGAAGAAATTAACGGTGAGATTGTAGTGACTAATTTGATGTCTAAATCTTTTCCCATAATACGTTATAAATTAGGTGACAAGATTACATTAGCTCAAGATAATTTTAAATGTAAATGCGGTCGACATCATCCTGTAATTTTAGACGTTTTGGGGCGTGTTGGTAAAAATATTATAGGTTATCAAAATAGTTATCCTAGTTTGACTTTTTATTATGTATTTAAGAATTTAGCATTGAATCACGATATAATTTTAAATTATCAAGCGATTCAAAATGAAAGAGGCGTGATTATTTTGAAAATTGAACAAGAATCTCCAGAGTCTAAAGATTTATTGACAATAGAACTTCGTAAGTATTTTGGCAGCGATATTTCATTTGAAATAAATTTCGGTGCTAAACTTCATACAATGGAAGGAAAACTAAAGGATTTTATAACGACATTATAATTTATGAAAGTTTCTATAATTACACCTGTTTATAATGCTTCTCTTTTTTTAGAAGAAACTGCTAGATCTGTAATAGGGCAAACGTATCAAGATTGGGAATGGATGTTAGTTAATGATTGTTCTACTGATAATTCTTGGGAAATTATGCAAAAGTTAGCAGAAAAAGATAATCGAATTAAAATTTTTAATAACCCAATAAATCTGAAATCTGGTAAAACTAGAAATTTTGCAATTAAAAATGCTTCAGGCCGTTTTATAGCTTTTTTGGATGCAGATGATAAGTGGCACAAAGAAAAGTTAGCCATACAAATACCTTTTATGTTAAAAAATGATTATCATTTTAGTCATACATCTTATGGTTATTTGAATGAATACGGAAAAAAAATAAAATCAACTTTCCATGTAAGTCCTATAGTTAATTATAAACATCTTTTAAAGAGAACTGAAATTAGTTGTTTAACTGCTGTTTATGATTCCGATAAAATTGGTAAATATTATATGTCTGAACATGCCCGTAAACAAGATTATGCACTTTGGTTATCAATCCTTAAATCCGGTGTTAATTGCTATGGCATTGATCAAGAATTAGCTTATTATCGTCAAGTTAATAATTCAGCAACAAGTAAAAAGTATAAGCTTATTCTTAAACATATTTCTTTTCTAAAAGATACGCAAGGTTTCAGTTATCCAAAGGCTTTATATTACACTTCTTATTGGATGATTAATGGTTTTATTAGATATTTTATTAAATAATTTATGAATTATATTATAATTTTAATTGTCCTTTTTGTAATTGAACTTATCTATTTCAAGATCGCAGACAAATACAACATTATCGACAAACCAAACGAAAGAAGCTCTCATACAACTATTACACTAAGAGGAGGAGGCGTAATTTTTTATTTTGGAGCATTAATTTTCTTTATTTTTTCTGGCTTTCAATATCCCTATTTTTTTCTTGGTTTAACAGCAATTACTGTCATTAGTTTTTTAGATGATATTTTTACACTATCTAATAGAATCAGATTGTCAATTCATTTAACGTCAGTATTATTGATGTTTTATCAAGTTGGTCTTTTTGAACTGTCTTTGTGGTTAATACCAATTGCGTTGATATTATGTATTGGAATTATAAATGCATATAATTTTATGGATGGTATTAACGGAATTACAGTATCAAATAGTTTGGCTATTTTAATTCTATTAGCTATTTCTAATTTACAAATCAATTTTGTAGATGCTAATATTATTTATTATACCATTCTATCATGTTTAGTTTTTGGGTTTTACAATTTTAGAAATAAGGCAAAATGTTTTGCGGGTGATGTTGGGAGTGTTTGTATTGCTTTCATTGTTGTTTTTTTAATAGCTTTATTGATAATCAAAACTCAGAATATTAATTACATATTATTTTTAACTGTTTATGGACTAGATACTGTATTAACGATTGTTAGAAGATTATCAAAAAAAGAAAATATATTCGAAGCACATCGTTCACATCTGTATCAATATTATGCAAACGAAAATAAGTCAAATAGATTATTGATTTCATCTATATATGGATTGCTACAATTGTTGATTGGTATTATTGTTATTTATTGTACCAGGTTCAATTTAACCATACAGATAATATCTTCAATTTCCATTATTGTAATTTTTGGTTTAATATATTTATATTTAAAATATAATTTGATTAAAAAACATAACTTATAATGAAACAGTTTATTCTATATGGTTTTGGAGGTCATGGAAGAGTTGTAAAAGATGCGATTGAAAAAAATGGAGCTTCGGTAATCCATATTTTTGATCAAGAACATCCTTACGATGCCTCTATGTTTCCAGATATTGAACTAATTATTGCGATAGGGAATAATGAAGTTCGAAAAAATATTGCTGCTGAAATAGTTCATCCATTAGGAATTGTTATTCATCCTATGGCATCAATTGCACAGGAAGTAACAATAGGCAAAGGGACAGTTATTTTAGCAAATGCGGTCATACAAACAGGGAGTACTATCGGTGATAATTGCATTATAAACGCAAACACTACAATAGATCATGATGCAATAATAGAAGATTTTGTTAGTATTTATGCAGGTGCTTACATTGGTGGAGGTGCTAAAATAACTGAAGGTAAAACAATTGAGCCAAATGCTGTAATAAAAAGAAACACTTTTTTTTAAATACTTTTTTATAGATCAATGCATTTGCAACCAGTTTTTAAAAACGTACCGTATTACGGTGGTACGGTAGCAGAAGAACTTTTTGAAAACGGTTTATGTTCACCTTCGGGATCTAACTTAACCGAAGACGATAAAGTTCGTATCGCTACTATAGTGAAAAAAGTGTTTAAACAGCATATATAGCAGCAAAAAACGACAAGCTAAAATTTGTCGTTTTTTGTTTTAAGCGACGTTTTTTGATAAGTGGTAATTATTTTATTTTTTGAGTAAAGTTTTGCATTTTTTTATCAAATACTAAACTTAATCCTAATTTTAAAGCTAACCTAATCGAAAGGGCAACGGGCAAGACGTTCAACCGTAGGGACTGAGCGCAGCTAAAGCTAAGTTTTTATTCATATTTATAAATTTGTATTCCACTTGAATTAGCGTTTAGCAATTTGTCAGATTTAAAAATGTACCTTTCCCAATAACTTCCTCCATTTTGCATATCAAAATTCAAGGTCTTATCTACATTTCCTTTCTCATTGATGAGAGCGTATTTAATTGTTTTAGTTTGAGTGTCTTTTATAATTCCCCAAGATGAATTTCCTTTTGAAAATGTATAAAATCGAGCTTCTTCCCATCCTAATTCAGCATAACTTTTACTTATTGATTTAATAGAATCATTTTCTAAATTGATGTAGTAAATTTTTAAATATTTTTTTGAGTTGTAGTAAACACCAGGAAAAACGCTTACGACTGTCAAAATATTTCCATTTATGTAACTATCAAGAAAATACTCCGTTTCTTTTGAATTCAATGAAATTTCAGAATATTTTCCCTTTCTGAAGGTCATAATGTTCATTGGATTAGTAGGATGAATATATTGTCCAAATAAATAGATATCTGAACCATTTGCAATTACTTTTTTTGGCTTTGGTTGATAATCACTACTTTTAAATCTCACAATTTCTTTGTTGCTAAGATTGTATTGAATGATTTCGGATTTTGAATTGCTTGAATTTGAAATTCCATCACTTACTGTATGACCAAAAATCAAATGATCACCCTCAATAGTAATATTTGAAGGACTTAAGGATGTTGTACCGAATGGTACTTTATTTTCAATTACTCCATCTAAACTAATGATAAATAGATTAATCTTAACATCTTGTGTTAAAGGCTGAACAGTACCTTGAGTAACCAGAGCATAAATTTTATCTTTGTGTCTTTTTATTGAGTAAATTATGTTTGAATGCGCATCATTAATTTTAAGAGTCCATTTTGGTTTTAAATTTATGTCGTAATTAATCAAATAAGCATCGGTAGAATTCCCATCGTTTATTTCTGTTTTAAATGTATAACCAGCACAGTAAATATCATCATTTTGCCAATCGATACTCTCCACATATTGAATTTTTTCGAAGCGATATTTTACAATTAATTCTTGACTATAAGAAAAATTTACAAAAAGTAAAACTATAATAAATAGAAATTGATTTTTCATTTTAAACTTGTTCTTATATAAAATTAAAACTAAGATTTATATACAATAATATTTAAAAGGTTTAAAAATCGCTATGACATTCTGAGAAATTTTGATTTGTTGCTTATTGGATGTTTTTCGAATTTATAAAACCTCGAATTTATAAACGAAGTTGGCGTAATATTAACAAATAAAATTATTTAAAATTAACCGTAGTAAATTCTTTTGTTATCGTGTTCCATAATCGATATTCTAAAGTATAGCTTTCTGGTATATAAAAAGGGATAGGATAGTAACTGTTATATTCTAGAAGTAAAGAGTTATCACTAAGAATTTTTCTTTTAACTCTCTTCTCCTTTTTGCAACTGTCATTCATAAACCCTTCAAAAACTTCGGCCTGATTTGTAGTTAAATCATAATAAGGGAAACGTCCGTCTTTAATCCCAGAGCCTTTAACCAACGCATCTGGTCTAAAATAAAAATCAGCTTTACTACAAGGATATAGTTCCGTCTCCATACCAAAGCGAACTTCAACTTTGAATTGATCATCGTTTTCTATTTTAGGGAAAATTAAATCCACGCGTTTGTAACCTTCTTTTGGTTGTGGATAAGTTGGTGTGTTTTGTGCAAATGTAGTTATAGTGCAAAAGATTGCTAATATTCCTACAATAAGTTTTTTTGTCATTTTTAATTAAGTGTATTTTTCTCTGGGGTTATTTATTTTTTAATTTGTATTCAGTTACAAAATTTTGTAGTGCTTTTACAAATTCAGGATTATTAACCTCTTTTAATTCACCCATATCATTAGTTTTTTTAATTTTCTCTAACATGCCATTTTTTTGCAATCGTTTGTATTCAGTTTGTAATGCCAGGGCAAGTCCAGTTGATTCTCTAGGAATTGATTGAATTAGAGTAGTGTTATCTACTTCTAAAATTTCCCCAACTTCATTTAACCTCTTCAAGCTTGGCTGGGCAGTATTTGAATTCCATTTGCTTATAGTGGTATCATCCATATCTAAATAAAGAGCAAGTACTTTTACTTGTAACTCTGAGGTATTTAAGATTTTTTTTATATTATTAATTTTTTTTGCCATTTTTTTTAAAAACTTGCATTATATTCCAGTTTATTTATTATATTTGTTTTAGCGAATTGATAATTAAACTGTTTCAGTTATAATTAAACGATGTTGTCTCGAGTCAAAACGACCAATTTTCCATCGAGATCATTGTGAAATCGCTCCATGTCTCAAAAAAGTTTCGTACTTTCGCATACGGCATGGGCGGTTTTCACGTGTGCTTTAGATGGAAGCTTTAACTTTTGTTATTGTTGGGTTTGGTCGCCCTTGACTCTAAAGTGTGAAACCGCCTTGCCTTTTTTGTGCAAAATTTTTTCATACTCCAAGATGCATCGTTCCATAAACCCAAACTATAAAATTATGAGAACGAAATTTTTAACATCCATACTCAAACCACCTACTTAACAGTCGGGTGGTTATATCCCAAACTGCTACAAAACCAAAAAAGGGGCTAACTGTTAGTTAAATCAATTATAGCCATAATTCCCTAACGGCCATGCCCCCAAAAAACCTTGTTTTAGGTAAATACCATCTATTTTTAAACTCGCCCTTTAAAAGTAATGCTTTATTTTGGTTTACCAAAAAAACAAGGCAATTATTGTAGCTGTAGCAGTTTTTGGGTTTTATTTTAGTATCAAAAGTAAACTTGGTTTTTTCCCAATATCATTTCCCTTTTTTTTCCAAGGTCAACATGAAAAAAAGCCAAGTTGTACACAACATCCTCTTAATTATAGGTTCGTACACCCTATAAGTATATTTTTTAGAATCCCTTTGTTTGTAAGGGTTCCATCAGTGTTTTGCTAATCTAAACATACCGTTTTCTAATTATTTTATAATAAATATTTTCCAACTTGTGAATTATATTCAAAAAAAAGTTGTATGGGAACAGGATAACTGCACACTTTAATTACCTATACATTACCTAAAAACTTTTATTTGTGTAAGAATACTCATGCCCCAAACTTAAAGTATAGATACTCCATAGATAAAGCATAGATAGTGCATTAAATGAATTGGGGAGTAGGGAATGGGGAATAAGGAATTGAATTTGAAAATGAGATAATTTGAAGATTTGAAAATGAAATGATTATATGTTCTAGGTTTAAAGTTTAAGGTTCAAAATAGTATATTCAGTAGAAACAAAGCGAATTAGCGAATCAGCGATAAAAGGAATAGGGAATGGGGAATAAGGAATTGAATTTGAAAATGAGATAATTTGAAGATTTGAAAATGAAATGATTATAAGTTCTAGGTTAAAAGTTTAAGGTTCGAAATAGTATATTCAGTAGAAACAGAGCGTATATAGTAACCAAGTGACGTAGTGACGTAGTAACGTAGTAACGAAGTGACGTAGTGACCAAGTAACCAAGTGACCAAGTTTATAACTACAAAATGGAATATTAAGTACAAATAAAACACGTTCATTGAAAAACAAAACACAATATTCAGCAGATACGTAAACCCGACATACAGGATTTTGACGAGAATCTGCAAGGTGAAATTTCGTAAGAAAGGAACTGCTGACCGATACTTTGAAAAAGCAAGACCAGTTCCTTTTAGAAATAAGCCGTAGTAGATCGTTAAAATACTGCGTCGAAGCACTTTATTCGAGAGTTAATATTTGTTTTGGATCTCATGAATACGACGCCATAGACTTCCAGTGTAAATGGTCAAGTCATTAAGGCTTGTATTTGTCTTCTTTAGTGCTTTTAAAGAAGAAGAAAACCAATACAAAACTCAATTCTCACTATTGAAACCAAAGTAATCCTAAGAAAACAAATGAGATACTTCATCAAGTGCAGAATGACATAATAGAATCAAGTTAAAACAAAATATGTCAATTGAAAGAAAGGAATCAATATTCAGTAGAAACAAAGCGAATCTGCATTTTAAGGAATAGGGAATGGGGAATAGGGAATTGGGAAAATGTGATAATTTGAAGATTTGAAAATGAAATGATTATATGTTCTAGGTTTAAAGTTTAAGGTTTAAAATAGTATATTCAGTAGAAACAAAGCGTATATAGTAACCAAGTGTCCAAGTGACGTAGTGACCGAGTAACCAAGTTTAGAACTACAAAATAGAATATTAAGTACAAATAAAACACGTTCATTGAAAAACAAAACACAATATTCAGCAGAAACGTAAACCCGACATACAGAATTTTAACGAGAATCTGCAAGGTGAAATTTCTTAAAAAAGCAATCGCTGACCGAAGCGAAGCAAGACCGGTTGCTTTTAGAAATAAGCCGTAGTAGATCGTTAAAATACTGCGTCGGAAACCCCTTTTGGTTCTTTTGGGGGTAATCCAAAAGAATAATATAAGAATCAAAAAACTTAATGTGATACTGACCCGATCTTGCGAACTATACGAAGTAACCAAGTTTGTAACTACAAAATTGAATATTAACTACAAACAGAACACGTTCATTGAAATAGGGAATTAGGGAATAGAGAAATAGTAAATGGAATTATAAGTAAACTATTTATTACAAATAAAATAAACGGACTAAAAAAAGTATTCACAACCTATTTTGCAGAATCGAAACCCCGACATACAGGATTTTGACGAGAATCTGCAAGGTGAAATTTCTTAAAAAAGCAACCGCTGACCGAAGCGAAGCAAGACCGGTTGCTTTTAGAAATAAGCCGTAGTAGATCGTTAAAATACTGCGTCGGAAACCCCTTTTATTCGAGCGTTAATATTTGTTTTGGTTCTCATGAATACTGCGCCTTACACGTTCAGTGTAAATAATCAAGTCATTAAGGCTTGTATGTGTTTCTTTTGGGGGTAATCCAAAAGAAAATAACCAAATCCGCACCCGAGGACAAAGTCCGAACGGAACGAATTTAAATCCGGATCCAAGTTATAATATTTAGTAGTATATATCAGCTTCATTGAAAGAAGAAAATCAATATTCAGCAGAATCGAAACCCCGACATACAGTCAAAATGCGAGTGTCTAAAAGTTGAGAAAAGCGTAAAATCAAAAAGCTGATTATTCGAGTGTTAATATTTGTTTTCGATCTCATGAATACTGCGCCTTACACGTTCAGTGTAAATAGTCAAGTCATAAAGGCTTGTATTTGTTTTCTTTAGTGCATTTAAAGAAAAAGAAATAAAATAAAGAATTACAATTCTACTTTAAAACGAAAACAAAAAATAAGATACGATACTGACCCAATCTTGCGAATTGTACGAAGTAACCAAGTAACGAAGTGACGAAGTAACCAAGTTTATAACTACAAAATAGAATATTAACTACAAACAAAACGTTCATTGAAAGAATAAATACAATATATAGCAGAAATAAACGGCATTTAGCTCTAACAGGAGCATCAAACCAGTGAAACGAGCGTAATCTTTTTGAGTTGCTTGCAACGATTCAAAAAGATAGTGAGTAAACTGAGGTTTGATCCTGATAGAGGTAGCCGTAAAAAAAGACTTTTGTTTCTTTTAGTCATAAAAGAAAAGTATGAAATTAAAATGTTTCGCAGAATAGATTATTCAGTACAAACAAAAAACGTTCATTGATAGGTAATTTTAAAAACGAATAGAATTAGAATAAGTTTGGCGACCATTCAGAAAAATAAAAAACACACACACAGCAAGCCTCTTTGCTATATCAGAAAGTTAGGAGCCTGCGTTTTCAACCCACATTAAGTAAAAGAAAATCATTTTTATTAGAATTAGTTTATTAATGTTAAAACAATCGAACCACGCAAAAAATTCTTTTCATAGTAGGTTTTATATTTTATTAAAAAGTCGTGGTTCGGGAGTTTTTTTAGGGAATGGGGAATGGGGAATGGGGAATAGAAACAAAATATTCTAAACTAATAACTAAAAGCTAAAGACTAAAAATTAAAAACACTTTTAATATTTTTTATTTTGTTAGTTAAGAGTCAGGTACACAGTTATGATAAAAATTAAGTTTAACCCGCTAGGTTCTAGTTTGAGACGGATTAACTGTGTACTGAAGCTCTTTTTGGGAAATTGGGATTAGGGAATTGAATTTGAAATATACTGTCATTCTATGTTTGCAAATAGTTATTTTTAAATATTGTAAATCGAGAAAGAAAAGAAAGGGTAAAGAAGTAAGACTATTGATTGTCATTTGTCATATAAGACCGTTCAGAATGTTAGTTCCTTTACCCTTACTACAAAATTTGGACAGAACATTAGGTTATAAAGCCTGTATTTAGAATAGGTAAATTAGTGTAGTAATTTCTTTTCTGATAAAACATTTTATGTATGTGTAAAATTATTGGAATTGACATTAGCAAACAAACTTTTGATGTAAGTTTTAAGCGAAAAGAACGATGGGATTATTTTGTTTTTCCTAATGAAGAAAAAGGATTTAAACAGTTGTTAAATTTGATAGAACAAGTAGATTGGGTTGTTATGGAGGCTTCGGGCAGTTATTATTTCCCATTAGCTACTTTTTTAAGCAGTCGGAATATTAAAGTTTGTGTAGAAAATCCTTTGGTGATCAAGCGTTTTAGTCAGACAATGCTTTATCGTGCTAAAACGGACAAAAAAGACGCAAGAACAATAGCCGAATATGGTGAAAAGTATGACTTGAAACAGTGGGAACAAGAAAGTGAAAATTGTACGAAGCTTCGACATTTATACACACGAGTTGAACTGTTAAATAAACAAATCCAACAAAACAAACGCCAATTAGAAGCCTTTGAAAGCAGTGGTTCGTTAGACAAATTTTTAGAAAAGACTATAAAAAAAGATCTTTCCAATCTTGAAAAAACCAAACATAAAATCGAAGTAGAAATGGAACGATTAGCAAAACAGCAATACGGTCAGACTATCGAGAATATTGAGAGTATTCCAGGCATAGGTAGAAAAACCGCAATGATGCTATCTTTGATAACCGATAACTTCAAGAAGTTTGAGAATTATAAACAGCTCATCGCTTATGTAGGGTTTAGTCCCAGAATATATCAAAGTGGAACCAGTGTAAAGGGAAAAGGACATATTTGTAAAATGGGTAAAGCACAAATCAGAAAGTTGCTTTATATGTGCAGTTGGTCAGCTAAACATTGTAACAAAACTTGTAAAGAAATGTACGACAGATTGAAAAGCCTTGGAAAACCAGAAAGAGTAATTAAAATAGCTATTGCAAACAAACTATTAAAACAAGCGTTTGCAATAGCTAAAGCGAATGGTAAATATCAAGAAAATTATTGTTAAAATAGTTGCATAGAAACACAGAACATTCTGAGCGCAGTGAAACGGAGTCGAAGAATCTTTGTACAAACAAAAACGTTCATTGTAATAGAAAATATGAAATAGAGAATCGGGAATTGAATTTGAAAATGAGTTGATTTGAAAATTTGAAAATGAAATTAAATCTTCCGCAGAATCGAAACCCGACATACAGAATTTTGACGAGAATCTGCAAGGTGCAATTTCGTAAAAAAGTAACCTCTGTTCGAAGCGAAGCAAGTCTGGTTACTTTTAGAAATAAACCGTAGTAGATCGTTAAAATACTGAGTCGAAGCACTTTTTCTTTCTTTTTGGTGCTTCAAAAAGGAAAAAGTAAAATACAAAAATTTAAATGTACTATTAAAACAAAACAAACTCTTGAAAACTAGATGCGATGCAGCATCAAGTGCAGCATGACAAAATAGAATATGAAGTACAAACAAAAACGTTCATTGTAATAGGGAATAGGGAAAAAGAGAATCGGGACTTCAATTTGAAAATGTAATAAAATATTCAGTAGAATCGTAAACTCGACATACAGTATAAATGCGAGAGTCTAAAAGTTGAGAAAAGCGTAAAATCAATGAGCTGACCGAAGCTTTGAAAAAGCAAGATCTTATTGATTTAGCGTTCGAAACCCTTTAGACCGTATTTAGACTGCGTCGGAGCACTTTTTCTTTCTTTTTGGTGCTTAAAAAAGAAAAGGAAAAAGACATAAAAATAAAAAAATCCCCCTGAGTAAAGTTGGCGCTCGCATCAGGGAGATAAATATTAATCAACTCGAATTATTAACTAACATCACAAAATCATGAAAAAATTACTTTTACAGCACTAACCGTACCCCTAACGTACGTGCTAATTTTGCAGTTATGTAGTTTAAAAAACTACGTAAAAGAAAAAAAAATAAAGCTATTAGCTGGAGTTTCTTAAAAAAGGGATATAAGCTATGAAAACGTATTTTCTTTCTATAGAAAATAAAAATGCGGTGAATA
Source organism: Flavobacterium sp. I3-2 (assembly GCF_013389595.1). Lineage (NCBI taxonomy): Bacteria > Pseudomonadati > Bacteroidota > Flavobacteriia > Flavobacteriales > Flavobacteriaceae > Flavobacterium > Flavobacterium sp. I3-2. Next base: position 2,885,725 of record NZ_CP058306.1, on the reverse strand, counting down.
ATAGTTTTAATGACCGCATATTGTGCGGTAAATAATAGTTATATTTACTGCATAAAAATCAATACCATGGCAATATACATTCATCAATTAAAAAACTGGACGCATTTTATATGGGATAACGATGTACTTATTCATAAACTAGCTCATGTTAGAAATGTGCAAGGAAAGTTAGTGGGTAAGCTGGAGATTCTAGGATTTGATCTCAAAGAAGAAGCTAATCTGTTAACATTGACAGAAGATGTCATAAAATCATCAGCTATAGAAGGTGAACAATTAGATAAAGATCAGGTAAGGTCATCAATAGCTCGAAGATTAGGACTTGATATATCCGGACTTATTCCATCAGATAGAAATGTGGATGGTGTAGTGGAAATGATGATAGATGCCGTAAATAATGCCTTACTTCCATTAACAGAAGAGAGATTGTTTAATTGGCATGCTGCGCTCTTCCCAACAGGTAGAAGTGGTATGTATAAAATTCAAGTCGCTCAATGGCGCGAAGATATTGATGGACCAATGCAAGTTGTTTCTGGACCATTAGGAAGAGAAAATATACATTTTCAAGCACCAGATTCTAAAAATGTATCTAATGAAATGAGAGATTTTTTGAAATGGTTTAATGAACAGCAAAATTTAGATACGGTTCTTAAAGCGGCAATTGCTCATTTTTGGTTTGTCACCATTCATCCTTTCGATGATGGTAATGGACGTATAGCAAGAACTTTAGGAGATATGATTCTAACCAAAGCTGATGGTAATAACAAAAGGTTTTATAGTATGTCTTCGCAAATTCGTCAAAATAGAAAAGAGTATTACGAAGTTTTAGAACATACCCAAAAAGGCGATCAAGACATAACAAAATGGCTACTTTGGTTCTGTGATAACTTATTACTGGCTATAGAAAACGCAGAGCAAATTTTAACTAAAGTAATACAAAAGCATCATTTTTACCGTTTATTTGGAAGTAGGATAGAAAATGAACGACAAAAGAAAATAATAACCATGATGTTAGACGGTTTTGAAGGTAAATTAAACACAACTAAATGGGCAAAAATAAATAAAGTATCAACAGATACAGCCCTAAGGGATATAAATGATTTACTCAAAAAAAATATTTTACTAAAATCAATATCCGGTGGTAGAAGTACAAGCTATGAATTGAATTTAAAGAACATCACAGATTAACTTTTTATTTTTTGAAAGATATGAAAATCGTTGGAATAAGGAAAAGAGAATAGGGAAATAGAGAATGGGGAATTGAATTTGAAATATACTGTCATTCTGAGCGCAGTGAAACGAAGTCGAAGAATCTTTGTTCAATCAAAAACGTTCAATGTAATAGGGAATAAGGAAAAGAGAATCGGGAATCGAATTTCAAAATTTAAAGATTTGAAAGATTTGAAAATTTGAAAAAGCAGTTTAAATTATTAAGTAGAATCGAAACCTGACGTACAGTATAAATGCGAGAGTCTAAAAGTTGAGAAAAGCGTAAAATCAAAAGCTGTTTATTCGAGCGTTTATATTTGTTTTGGTTCTCATGAATACAGCGCCTTACACTTTCAGTGTAAATAGCTAAGTCATTAAGGCTTGTATTTGAAGCTTTGAAAAAGCAAGTTTTCAAATGATTTAGAAAAATGTGCGCATTTTTAGTATTTCTATTTGCAGTCTTGAAATCGAGAGGTAAATTTTGTTTTATTTTAAGTAGGAAAGTAAAAACCTCGAAGATTCACGAATACTAAAACAAATAATAACGATGAGTAATTTTTGTAACTTTTGCATCAAGGCAAACCGCAGGTTCACCGACTCTTTAAATTTAAAAATAGCAAAGAGGAGGTAAAAGTTAGAAGATAAAATATAAGAATCTAAAATGTACTATTAAAACCAAAGCAACTCAAAAAAACAAATACTACATCAAATAAAAATAATCAAAATGAATTAAAAACATAATTATTGTAAACTCTAGAATTTGAACATAAAAATCAAATAAAATCATATACCTACAAGGTTTTGAAAACCTTGCAGGAAAAAAAAATCCCTCTGAGTAAAGTTGGCGCTTGCATCAGGGAGATAAATATTAATTAACTGATTAAAACAAGCAAAATAACCAAATCACAGAATTTTCATTATTCATAATAGATAGGTAATTTTTCATTTCGAAAGTCGCGGTTTGGTAGATTTTATTTAGGGAAATGAGAATGGGGAACAGAGAACCAAATTTGAAAGTTTGAAGATTTAAAAATGAAAATAAATATTCTATTCAGTAGAATCGCAAACCCGACATACAGTATAAATGCGAGAGTCTAAAAGTTGAGAAAAGCGTAAAATCAATGAGCTGACTATTCAAGCGTTAATATTTGTTTTTGTTCTCATGAATACTGCGCCTTACACGCTCAGTCTGAATAGCCCAAGTCATTAAGGCTTGTATTTGAAGCTTTGAAAAAGTAAGATCTTATTGATTTAGCGTTCGAAACCCTTTAGACCGTATTTAGACTGCGTCGGAGCACTTTGCTTCTTTAGTGCATTTAAAGAAGAAGAAAAAAGATAAGAAATTGTAATACGTACTATAATAACCAAATGTAGTCAGAAGGTAGAATCAAAACCCTTTGAAAAAGCAGTTTAAATTATTAAGTAGAATCGTAAACCCGACATACAGAATTTTGACGAGAATCTACAAGGTGCAATTTCGTAAAAAAGTAACCTCTGTCCGAAGCGAAGCAAGTTTATTCGAGTGTTAATATTTTTTCAAGTTTCTCATGAATACTACGCCTTACACGTGTATTTTAAAAAGCTAAGTCATTAAGGCTTGTATTTGGTTACTTTTAGAAATAAGCCGTAGTAGATCGTTAAAATACTGCGTCGAAAACCCCTTTTGTTTCTTTTGGGGGTAATCCAAACCGAAGGTTCACCGACTCCCTAATTTAAAAATAACAAAGAAGAGGTAAAAGAACAAATAGAATTATAAATCTAAAATAAACACTTGAAAAACTAGATGCGATGCTGTACTTCGACGAAGCTCAGTAACCAGTGCAGCATGACGAAATAGAATATTTAGTACTGTTAAAAACGTTCATTGTAATAGGTAATAGGGAAAAGAGAATAGGAAATAGAGAATCGGGAAAAGAGAATCGGGAATTGAATTTGAAAATGTATTAATAGCATTTTCAGCAGAATAAAATTACGTTCATTAAAATGATTAACTTAATATTCAGTAGAATCGAAACCCGACATCAAAAAGAAATACGTTAAGAAAATGAAGCTTATTGCGTAAAAAATCATTTGGCTGACTGAAGCTTTGAAAAAGCAAGATTCAAATGATTTAGCAAAATGCGCGCATTTTTAGAATTTCTTTTTGCAGTCTTGATTTTTTGTAACTTTTGGATCAAGCCAAAAGTTAAAGCAAAATGTAACAATCTAAAACGTACTATTAAAACCAAAACAACTCAAAAAAACAAATGCTGTATTAAGGCAAAATGAACAAAATGAATTAAAAACATAATTATTGTAAACTTTAGAATTTGAACATAAAAATCAAATAAAATCATATACCTACAAGGTTTTGAAAACCTTGCAGGAAAAAAAAATCCCCCTGAGTAAAGTTGGCGCTCGTATCAGGGAGATAAATATTAATCAACTCGAATTATTAATTAACATTACAAAAGTATGAAAAAAATTACTTTTACAGCACTAACCGTACCCCTAACGTACGTGCTAATTATGCTGTTGTGTAGTTTAAAAACCTACGCACAAGAAAAAACACTGACTCTATCTGGAGTAGTGAAAGATGCCAACGGTCCACTAGCTGGAGTAAACGTGTGGCAAACCGATACCGAAAATGGTACCCAAACCAACGAATTGGGATTCTATACCATTCAAATTCCATTAAATACCCAAGTAACTTTTGATTATTTAGGTTACAAACCGCAAACGTTTACTGTAAAAACCAGCACTTTAAATGTTACACTGGTAGCAGATGAAAACACTTTAGATGAACTGGTAATTAATGCGGGCTATTATACCGTAAAAGACAAAGAACGCACCGGTAGTATAAGTAAAATAACCGCAAAAGAAATTGGTCAACAACCAGTTGCCAACCCACTGGCCGCTATGCAAGGACGTATGGCAGGGGTAAACATTACGCAGAATAGTGGTGTCCCTGGCGGTGGCTTCGATATACAAATAAGAGGGCGCAATAGTTTAAGAACCGAGGGAAACGCGCCCTTGTATATCGTTGATGGTGTACCCTATGCTTCGCAGTCAGCTTCAGATCAAACACTATCAGGTCAAATATTTAGTAAAGGTAACGTAAGTCCTTTAAATAGTATTAATCCAAACGATATAGAAAGTATTGAGGTACTGAAAGATGCCGATGCAACGGCTATATATGGTTCTCGTGGGAGTAATGGAGTAGTACTTATTACGACTAAGAAAGGAAGCTCTGATAGAACCACATTTTCATTTCAATCAACTACTTCAGTCAGTACCGTAGCCAAGTATATGGATTTAATGAATACAGCGCAATATTTACAAATGCGTCGAGATGCCTTTGCTAATGCAGGTGTCACTGATTACCCAGCCAATGCCTATGATGTAAATGGTACTTGGGATGAAAATAAATATACCAATTGGCAAAAAGAATTTTTGGGAGGTAAAGCTGTTTCTCAAAATACCCAGTTCTCAGTAAGCGGCGGTAATGGTAAAACCAATTATTTATTTAGTGCAGGACATCGAAAAGACGAAACGGTTTTTCCAGGTGATTTTGGTTATAAACGAACTAATTTTTTATTAAATGTAAACCATCAATCAAAAGACGATCGTTTTTATTTTCAATCTACAGTACAAAAAAGTAATCAAAAAAATAATTTGATGGTTACAGATCTGACTTCTCAAATATTTTTAGCACCCAATGCACCAGACTTGTACGATGCAGAAGGTAATTTGAATTGGGAAAACAATACGTTCGAAAATCCGTTAGCAAAACTAAATGCAACCTACACATCTCTATCCAATGATTTTTCAGCAAATGTTGTGATGGGCTATGCACTTATTAAAAATTTAAATGTTTCAATAAACGCCGGTTTACAAACTACAAATAATGTAGAAGTCAAGAAAGTACCCACTACAACTATGAACCCAGCACTGGGTTTTACCAGCAAAGACTCTTCTGTTAGTAGAACTTTGTTTTCTAGAGATGGTTGGATTATGGAACCTAAACTGTCTTATAATTTGGAAACCAATACAGGAGTTTGGAATTTCCTTATAGGTACAACTTTTGAAGAACGTAAACAAGACATTCTAGGCTTACGTGGTAACGGCTTTTTGTCAAATGATATGTTGGATAATCTTCAAAGTGCTACTTCACAGCATATTCTCAAAGATGCAGATTTAATGTATCGTTATCAAGCATTTTATGCACGTGTAAATTATATACATCAACAAAAGTATATTTTAAATCTTACAGGACGTAGAGACGGTTCAAGCCGATTTGGACCAGGTAAACAATGGGGGAATTTTGGTGCTGTGGGTGCTGCTTGGTTGTTTAGTAGAGAAAATGTATTTGATAAATCGTCTTGGTTAAGTTTCGGAAAACTAAGAGCAAGTTACGGTATTGCAGGTAATGATTTAATAGGAGATTACCAGTATTTAAATACTTTGGGATTAAATTTTCTAAAATACGACGATCAAATTGCTTTGGAACCAATGAGGTTATTCAACCCTGATTTTAGTTGGGAAACCAATAAAAAAATAGAAGTCGCATTAGAAATAGAACTTTTTAAATCAAGATTAGCTCCTTCAATTGCTTATTATAGAAACCGTTCATCAAATCAATTGGTTGGGATTCCGTTACCTGGGACTACAGGTTTTGCAAATGTGCAAGCAAATTTAAATGCAACAGTCGAAAATTCGGGTTGGGAGTTTACTCTACGTAGTATCAATATGTCCAAAAATCAATTCTTTTGGTCAACAAACATCAATATTAGTTTACCTAAAAATAAACTAATCGCCTTCCCAAACTTAGAAGAATCAACCTACGCCAATACTTACGAAATTGGGAAACCTACTTCGATACGTAAAGTATATACCTATACCGGAATAGACCCAGAAACAGGCTTGTTTACTTTTGAAGATCTAAATGGAGATGGAAAAATAGATGTCAACGACCGCAAAAAAGCTATGAACATCAATACCATGATGTTTGCGGGAATACAAAATAGCATCAATTATAAAAACTGGTCGTTAGATTTCACAATTCAATTTGTTAAGCAAAATGCATTATCTCCATTGTCTAATATGTCTCCTTTAGGATATAATGTGAATAATTTGGCCATGACTTCTGATTATTTTTCTCAAGAAAACCCTAATGGTGGTTATCAAATGCCAGTTTTACAAACAAATTCTTTAGGTACGCAGGCTTACGAGAATTACAAAAACAGTGATCAAATGATTATTGACGGTTCATACATCCGTTTAAAATCGCTGCAACTACAATACAGTTGGCAGTTAAATAATAAATCTAACTCGCGCATTGCAACCTACATTCAAGGTCAAAACTTATTTACGATAACCAATTACCCAGGTAGCGATCCAGAAACAGCCATTGGTTATTTGCCTGCTTTAAGAACTATTGCTTTAGGATTTAATTTTAATTTTTAATTTTTTAGATTATGAACTTACCAAGATATATGATGCTTAGTTTTAGTTTATTGATAATAAACCTAAGCTGTAGTGATTTTTTAGAAACAGATTTGCCAAAAGATCAATTGGATCAAGTAAAGGTGTTTAATGATGTTGCAACTGCAGAAGCAGCAATGAATAATGTATATGTGATGTTAGTTGAGGGAGGATTTTTAAATGGTAATACAGCAGATAATCCATTTCTGATGGCGTGTTATACGGATGAATTAGAGGTGGTCTCAACTCAAAATACCGATCCTAGAAAATTCTATGACGCCGTTATTCTTGCTGATAATACAGCTGTGAAAAGACTTTGGGACACAACCTATAAACAAATTTATACGACTAACAATATCATCGAAGGAGTTGAAAGTTCACCGAATCTTTCAGAAGCTACAAAAAATAAGTTGATTGGAGAGGCGATAGCAATTCGTGGAATGCTACATTTTTATTTAACGCAAACTTTCGAAGACGTGCCGTATATAAAAACAACAAATTACAATTTAAACAAGAGTATTGCAAAACAAAGTACAAATGAGGTTATGAATTTAGCCATAGCTGATTTAAAAGAAGCCGAATTATTATTGAACGATGAGGTTGCTAACACAGAAAGAATTCGAATCAACAAACCTGTAGTTCAAGCTTTCTTGGCTCGTATGTATTTGTATCAAAAAAAATGGACAGAATCTTTACAATATGCAAACTTAGTTATTAATAACCCACTTTTTGAATTAGAACCTATTGAAACCTTGTTTTTAAAAGAAAGTAAAAGTGCCATTTGGCAATTAAAACCAACTATTGTCGGTTTTAATACTTACGAAGCGATGTCTTATATATTTACAGCAAATCCGGCTCCGATTGCACAACTTTCGCAAAGTCTATTGAATGATTTTGAAGTAGGTGATTTACGCAAAACACAATGGGTGAAATTTGTAGGTGACACAGGTACAAATGCTCATGCTTTTAAATACAAACAAAGAGGTTTTTCTACACCAACAAAAGAATACTCGATCGTAATACGTATAGAAGAAATGTATTTGATTGCTGCTGAAGCAGAAGCACAACTAGGGAATTGGTCAAATTTTAATGATTATTTAAATGCTATTCGTACAAGAGCAAACATACCAGCTCTGAATATTACAGATAGTAATTTAGCAGAAAATGCCATTTTAAACGAACGTAGAATTGAGTTTTTCTGTGAGTTTGGGCATCGTTTTTACGACCTTAAACGAACAAATAAACTAATGAGCTTATCTGCAGTTAAACCTAATTGGATGGATTATTTCAAAAATCTTCCAATACCTCAAACAGAAATTTTGTTAAATGGTAATTTAAAACCACAAAATACAGGATACTAATTATGAGATTTTTAAAACAAATAGTAATCTATATGTTTTTGATGCTTTCTTGGTCTATGATGGGCCAAGAAACATCAAATAAATCAGAAATGATTACGACAGAATTTGTAAGTGATTCAGGCAATATCATTGCTTACAATCTCACTGTAGCAAATAAGAGTCATTTTATAATAAAAGATTTAGCTACCGTAAAAGAATATAAATTGGAAATAGGTTCCAAAAAATTTTATATAAATGATTATCTGGGGGCTATTTATGATTTTAAAAATAAAGAACTGCATTTCATTGATTTTAAAACGCAGCAAATAAAAGTGTTGCAAAATATTGGAAAGCTTGATATTTTAAAGAATCTAGATAGGTTGGTTTATATGGAGTTAAAAACCAATATGCTGTCGATTTTAGATCTTAAAACATTTAAAACTACTTCATTTGATAAAGTTAAATTTTTTAGTTTAAGTCCCAACGAAAGTAAACTTGTAATGATTGATGAAAACAATTCATCTGTACTCTTAGATTTAAAAACAAATAAAAAAGAGGTATTTCCAAATCTTGATAAGGTAGAAGACCCCATAAAAAAAGTTGTTTTTAATGAATTAAATAGCGTATTTTATTTGATTACCAATTCGGTTGATGATATGTTTGTTTATGAAGTTCAAAAGAACGATTTAAAAAAAATAGGTAAATATCCTATAGTAAATGAAGTCGAAAAAACAGTCATTGATACCTTGTTTAATGATTTACGATTGTTACCTAATGATGAATTGGTAGTTGGAGTAAAACCTTTACAGAAAAAACGTTCAGAACAAGATGCAGATGTTCAAATTTGGAGAGGCTCTCAAAAAGGATATACACCAAATGTAGATCATCAAAAAAATGCCACCAATCAAATCGCCTTAATAAATTTGAAAACGGGTAATTGGATGTCTTTAGCAGACATTAGTTTCAATCTGATTTTTAAAATCGATGAACAAAACCAAATTTATGGTTTTGATATGTTTGGTAACGATAGTTTATCTTTTTTAGATTCTGCAGTATCTATTTATAAATATGATTCTTATAAAAAATCTAAAATAAAAATTAATGATATTAATACTTTAAGTAAAAACATTTTTAGTTACAAGTCCTTTCATCCTTTAATCTTTTTTTGGAAAAATAATTGGTATTATTATGATGAATCACTAAACAAAAAAGTTGCAATTACAGCAAGCTTAAAAGATGATTTTTATAGTAAATATGTCACTTACACCAATGAAATCACAAACAATCCGATTAGTTTTCCTTTAGAATGGAATGAAAGAGGACTTTTTTTTACTTCTGAAAAAGACATTTGGTATTTTGATTTCAAAACGAAAGAAATAGAAAAAAAAACAAATGGTGATAATAAAGGTAGATCATATCAAATAGCCAGTGCTAATTATAATTTATTTTCAGAAAATTGGATTTGGTCTGCAATTCCACTAAATACAAATAATTATAAAGATTTGATTTTACATTATTCCACTTTAATGAATACGAAACAAGGGATTTCTTTTTTTACAGACAAAGAAAAGTTAATTGATTTAACCGAAGATCAAGCTGCGTTTACACAAATTAAAAGGTCAAAAAATTTCATTATTTATATAAAAGAGAAACCGAACAGTACACCAAAAATGTATGTATACGATATTCACAAACGTAAGGAATCTTTAATTTATGATAGTAATAGTTTTGATACTGAAGTTGAAGAGGTTTTATCAAAATACGAATTTTGGAAAAAAGAAAATGGTGAATTTGCTGGTGGTATTTTACGATTTCCCAAAAATTATAATCCTAAATCATCGAAAAAATATCCAGTAATAGTATTTGTTTATGATAAAAAATATCATCTTCAAAACACTTATTTTTCACCAGAGATGTTATCTGTTGCAAAAATAAATTTTAGAACTTTTATAGCAGATGATTATTTTGTTTTGGAACCAGATATTTATTATAAAGTTGGAGAAACCGGTAATTCTGCATTGAATAGCGTAAACGAAGTTATCGATTATTTTGCAGAGAAATATCCGTTAGATACTTCAAAAATGGGAATGTACGGTCATTCTTTTGGGGGTTATGAAACCAATTTTATAATTACACACACCAATCGTTTTAAAGCAGCGATTACAAGTGCAGGTGTTGCTGAAATAATCTCAGAGTATTTTAATTATAGCCAATATTCGTTACAACCCAATTTGTGGAGATATGAGAACCATCAGTTTCGTTTAGGCAAAAACTTCTATCAAGATAAAGAAATGTATATTAAAAATTCACCACTTTTTCATGCTCAAAATGTTGAAACACCTTTGTTATTAATAACTGGAAATAAAGATTATGTAGTGAATTGGCAACAAAGTTTATTGATGTTTAACGCTTTAAAAAAATTAAATAAAGAGGTGACTTTATTAATTTATGAAAATGAAGACCATTACATTCATAAAGAGAAAAATCAAAAAGATGTAAGCTTGAAAGTCAAACAGTGGTTTGATTATTATTTGAAAGATAAAGAAAAACCGAAATGGTTAGATTAGTTTATACAATTAAAACGATATTAATAGTGTTGGTTGTAAAATATTAACTTAAATTGGGGTTGATAAATGAGCACTTTTCTTTATATTTGTATAACTCACATATAATTAGGTGTCTTATGGATAAAGAAACAGATGTATTAAAATTAGAAAACGTTGAATTATTAAGTCGTTTGGCTAAAAAAGCGTCTAAAAAAGCTATGATTGTTTCTAAAGCATTAGATTTATCAGTCCAATATGTTCAAGGAAATCAGATAGTAGAACGCAATGCAAATGGTGAAATACGTATAATAAAAAAAATAGAAAAATTAGCACTTCCACAAGATCTTAAAAAAGGTGCCAAATTATGTCTAAAGTAAAACGATTACGTGTTTTTGCGGGACCTAATGGTTCAGGAAAATCTACATTATTTGAAACGATTGCATCCAAATTTAATGTAGGTGATTTTATTAATTCTGATTTAATTGAAAAAGAAATTTCTGAAAAAGGCTTTATTGATCTTGAAAGATATGGTTTAAAAGTCACTACTGAAGATTTTGAATTATTTAAAAAAGAACCAGCCTCAATAACTTTGATTCAAAAGGCATCTAGTAAAGGAAAATCTATTGATGTTAATTTGAAGGATAATGTTTTAATAGATAAATCAAAAGATACACATAGTTACGAAGCTGCTTTTATCACCTCATTTATACGCAAACAGTTATTAGATAAAGGAAAATCTTTTTCTTTTGAGACCGTAATGAGTCATTCTTCAAAGTTAAACGAGTTAATAGAAGCTAATTCAAAAGGATATAGAACATATTTGTATTTTGTCTGTATTGAAGATCCTTCAATTAATATTTCTAGAATCGAAAATAGAGTTGATAAAGGTGGACATCCTGTAGCTAAAGAAGATGTAGTCAGACGCTATTACAATACACTAAACAATTTAATTCCAGCTTTAAAATTGGTTGATAAAGCATACATATTTGATAATTCTACTCAAGATATGTATTTATTTACTCAAGTTAAAAATGGTGAAATAGAGATTGTTTCTGATAGCATTCCAAATTGGTTTATTACAGAATTATCAAAAATGTAAATATCTATAAAAAATAGGGCTGCAATCGCAGCCCATTTTAAATTAATTTTTAAAAAGTGTAAAACTACACTGTAAACCATCTTTAATAGGACTTCTATAATAAGTGACTCCCGAAATAGTACAGATATCTCCACTATCTGGATTACAATCAACCCACTCTAATTGACATTCTTGTCCTGGAGGCTGTGTAGCATCATAGTGATATCCGAACATAGCAGCTTCATCAGATTTCTCAAGCTGTTTTGCTGCATTTGATGCAAAAGCACCTACTACGCCTAGTACTATTACACCGAATGGTATCAAGGCTTTTTTAAAATTTGTTTTCATAATATTAATTATTTAGTTGGTTTACTCTTTTATACAGGTTTTCAACCGTTAATCCCTGCTATTGGCCAATAGATTTTATTTAGTGAATAGGGAGTTGGGAGTAGGGAATTGGGAGTAGGGAATTGGGAGTAGGGAGTAGGGAGTAGGGAATTCCCTTTTTTCCCTCTTTCCCCTTTCCCCAATTCCCCTTTCCCTCTTTCCCCTTTCCCCAATTCCCCCTTTCCCCAATCATTCCCTCTTTCCCCAATCATTCCCTCTTTCCCCAATCATTCCCTCTTTCCCCAATCATTCTCTCTTCCTCAACGAAGCAATAAGCTTTATCAGCATTTTTTTTATAAGGGTTAGATTCTGAGTCAAAATAGAAGTAGAGGTACAATAGGTTAATCGATTCGAAATTTCTAACAGGCATTCTATTTCAGAAATTGAGCCTAGTGAAATGTAAAGAAATCGGATATATTCTTTAGTTGAGTTTTTAGAAACCCCCTCAGCTATATTGGTAGGAATAGAAACAGCTGCTCTTCGTAATTGGCTGGTAAGTCCGTATTTCTCTTCACTAGGAAAATCAGCCGTTATTTGATAAATGGATATAACAAAATCTAACGACTTTTGATAAACTTGTAAATCTGTATGCATCATAATAATATTATTTTAAATTTATTCTCTCATTCCCTCTTTCCCCATTTCCCCATTCCCATTTCCCCATTTCCCCATTCCCCGAATCATTCCCCAAATCATTCCCATTTCCCCAAATCATTCCCATTTCCCCAAATCATTCCCATTTCCCCATTTCCCCATTTCCCTATTTCCCCATTTCCCTATTTCCCCATTCCCAATTCATATTTAACCAACTCATTCCCAACCAACCCAAAGAAATAGGAATCATTCAATACAAATTCTTTGATTTTATCTTTTTGGTGGTCGTAAGCATAAAAGCTATACAAGTATTCGTTTTTGTTGTAATCGTAGACATCAATAATACTGGCTTGATTCCACATACTTTTGGGTTCATTCTTACCTAATAATTCCGATTTTATGTATAGTTTACCATTGTACGCGTAGGTTTTGGCATTCACTTTATGCGGTGGAGCACTCATTTTACGATCGCCATTAGCTAATTGGGAAACTTTAATTTTGGCTAGGGTAGTGGTGTCAATGGTTTTGCCTTGAGTAAATGTGTTAGATTGTGAATGATATACTAAATATTGATTTCGATACGTGTAGGTATAAATGCCTTGCTGTGTTTTTTGGTCGGTAACCAATTGTCCGTCGGTATCAAAAACACCATCGATTTGTTTTTGTAAAGCATTTTCATAAAGTTCAAAAGTTACGGTATCAGTGACTAATAGCTTACCTAAAACATGTTCGCCGTTACTAGCACGCTGACTCCTAAATAAAAAGGTATTTTCTGTTAGAGGTTGTAATAGTGAAAAGTAGATGGTTTCGGTCATAAATTTATGAGCATACCAGTTGCTTGTATTTCCTTTGTAGATGATGGGGATGCTTCCGTCGCTTACAAAAAAAGTATCATTTTGTACACGAACTAATAAACTACGGAAAGAACGTTCGGTTTCATCGAGCTTTATTTGATGTTCTACTTTTGTTTTTAAATCCTTAGAAATGGCAGTGATTAATAAAGGAGCGGTATAATTTCCTAAATAAATGGTATCTTGGGTTAATCCAGCTATATAATATGAATTGACTCCCAAATCTAAATACTCTGCTTTATCAATGTGATGCGGCATAAACCGTCGAACAAACGGATTTTCTTTTTTCATCAAATGTTCTGATGTGAAAAAGAGAATCAGCACCAAGGTTGTTGCTAGGGTTATGGTTAAAACGATATAGATTATTTTTTGTTTCATGTTCTTCTATTTATATGTTATATTTACTCATTCCCTCATTCCCTCATTCCCTCATTCCCCAAACAATTCCCCAAACAGCAACCACACAAACCCCTAGATTGAACCATAAGTGTTCCGTCCATCCCATTTTTTCAAGTACACCACCACAAGAGCAGGGTACAAACGGACTGTAATTTAAGATGAGGTAGATGTAAACGGTAAAGGCAGTCATGAAACCTAGAAATAAATAAAGCCCTAAAGTTCTGCTTTTGGTAAAGCAAAGCATTAGGGCTATAATAAGTTCACCAAACACAACACCGTATGCAATTGGTGTGGCAAAGGCGCTTAATAAAGGAGATTGTGCAATTTGAACTTGAAAGTTTTCAAAGTCAATAAGCTTACTAACTGCTGCATATACAAAAAGTATAATAAAGAAGTAGATACAAACAAGATTACTAATTTGTTTAAAATTACGCATGGCTTTACATTTTGGGTTTTGTAAAGTTGCTTATTGTAAATTTTAAAAAAATGTATTTTGGGTATAAAAAAAAGTATGATAGGTATTTTTTTTAATTTTAATTAACCACTTCTTGTGCTTTTAAACGAACTTGATTGGGAAGAAGGTGATAATGTCTTTTAAAAAATTTCACAAATGACGAATAGTCGTTATAACCCACCATATAAGCGATCTCTTTAAATGCCAAAGTACCCGTTTCAATTAAGATTAAAGCATGTTTCATTCGTATTGAAATGAAATATTCGTAAACATTGCATTGATATTGTTCTTTAAACATTATTTTTAGTTTATAGGAATTGATACCAAAATCTAAACTGAGTTGTTTAAGGGATAATTTTTGATTGAGAGGGTACGAATCGATATACATTTTAATTTCTTCGATGATGATTTCGTAACGCTTGCGTTGTTTTAGTTTGGAATGATTACGGTTTGTTTGGTTTAGTGATGCTGCATTTTTAGATTCGATATATAATTGGTATAAATTAATAATGACAGCATTTCCTTGTTGTAATATTTTGATATTAAAAAAGAAAAAATCATCAAATAATAGCATATTGGGCTTTAAAATAGATAAGGATTGATTTGGTTTGGCAAAAAATTCTTCAATGTAATTTGCGCTTGATTTGTCAATGATATTAAAAAGAGAAAGCCCTTTAATTTGATTAAGTTTTACATCAAAATCGGTTAAAAAGGATTCGCAAGTATTTTTAATAATGAAGTCCTTGTTCAGAAACAATAGGTAATGTTTGTGGAGCTTCTGAAAATCGTTTGGTTTAATAAATGAAAGATGTAATAAGCGTTCACTTAATTCTTCATTCATTAAATTAAAAATAGATTCGAGCGATTCAAAATCATCTTTTCTATGGTGTATTTTTAAAGTTTGACCAACTTTTCCAGCTCCTAAGCTGATAAAGGCATCTAGCATATTATGCCATCTTTTCTTAGATATTTTAAATTCAATCATAGTTTAAAGGGGTAAGGTTAAATATTTTTCAGCTTCTTTGATACTCATAAAAATGGCTGTAGGTACTTTGGGTTTATTTATATTGATATAAAAACGCGCCATATGATATAATGGAATATTTGTCGAAACAAGAGCGACTTGCGTTAAAAGACTAGAACCGTAAATAGATAAATACCTACGGGCTTCACTATCAATACTTAGGATGTCAGAAACATCGCATATTGCTTTATATTTTGTAAAAGATTGTAAACGTAATCGGTCAGCAACTAAAGCAAGTGCAATTTCATGATTGATGATTAAATCTTTTTTAAAACGAACATACAATACGCCTTGTTTTAACTCATATTGAGCTAGGTTATTTTCGTAATTTTTGTTCATATTGTTATAAATTTAGATGTAAATCTGTTTATTTTGTAAAAATATTAATGTTTTTTGTATTATTTGGTTAAATTTTATCTTATACGTGTAAGATAGGTATAAAAAAAGGTATTAAAAGTATTTTTTTGACTTATGTTGATGGTTTAGACTAGTTTAATTTGCAATTTTAAAGTTCTAATTTTTTTATTATGGCTAAAATTAATCACAACAACCCATTTAAAACCATCAGCGATTTGATTGAAAATGCTAAAGAGCAACATACGGTACATTTGTATGCAGAAGATTCGTTTTTAAACGGAAATTCGCTACAAATAAAAGGTAAAAAATGTTGGCATTTTGCAACCACCGGGTATTTAGGGTTAGAACAAGATATACGTTTAAAAAGCGCAGGAGCTGAGGCTATTATGAAATACGGAACCCAATTTCCCTTGTCAAAAACATATATCTCACATCCCTTATATGCTGAATTAGAAGCATTACTTAAGCAAATGTTTGGGCAAGAAGTGATTATTTGTAAAAACAGTACGTTAGCACATTTGGGAATTATACCCCAGTTAGTAGATTATGATGAGGTTGTAATTTTAGACCATCAGGTACATTGGAGTGTGCAACAGGCTTGTAGTATGCTTAAAAATAAAGGATGTGTGGTAGAATTAGTGAGGCATAATAATTTAGAACAATTAGAAACGTTATTGATAAAATACAGACGAACCAAAAAGAAAATTTGGTATATGGCTGATGGTATTTATTCTATGTTTGGTGATCGTGCTCCTATCGAAGAATTGAAAAATTTATGTAAAAAATATAGCGAATTGCATTTGTATTTTGATGATGTACATGGTATGAGCTGGAAAGGAACTCACGGCACAGGCTTTGTAAAAGCACATTTTGATGTGGTACCACCAAATGTTACTATAGTGGCAACTTTAAGTAAAACCTTTGGAGCAAGTGGTGCGGTTGTAATTTGTGGCGATGCAATAAAACATAATGAAATTAAAAATTTTGGAGGTCCTTTGACCTTTTCAGCTCAATTAGAACCTGCAGCTGTAGCGGCAGCTATTGCTTCGGCAAAAATTCATTTGTCTGAAGAAATTTACAAACTCCAAGATACTTTAAATCATAAAATAGCTTTGGCTAATGATTTATTTACAAAGTATGACTTACCCATTATTTCGTTTGCCCATACACCTGTTTTTTATTTGGGGACGGCTTTACCCCAAACGGCATTTAATTTAGCGAATTATTTACATGCCGAAGGTTTTTTTGTAAATCCAGGTATCTATCCTGCTGTTCCAATGCGAAATGCTGGTTTAAGAATCACGGTTTCTAACCACAATGCAAATGAACAAATAACTGATTTAATAACTTGTATTGCTCATCATTTTCAAGAAGCTTTAAATAAGACCAATAATTCAAGAAACTTAATCGAAAAAGCTTTTAAAATTAAAGTGTCTGATGATAAAACGGATGCTGAAACGAAATATGTTTTAAAAAGTTGGAATTCGATTTCTGAAATTGAAGAGGAATTATGGAACGAAGTATTGGGAAATGAAAATGCGTTAGATTATCAAGGTTTTACATGGCTCGAAAAAACCTTTAACTCGCTCGATACTTCGAATATAAACTATATGTCTTTTAAATATTATGGTTGGTTTTTAGATAATGAGTGTGTTGCTTTAACCGCTGTTACCGAATCAATTTGGAAAGAAGATGTTTTGGCTACAGCATTTGTTTCTGATAAAGTAGAACAAATTCGAAAAGAAAATCCGTTGTTTTTATGTGCTAAAGCTTGGTCTATTGCGAGCCCATTTACAGAAGGCAAACATTTGTATATAAAAGATAACGATACAAAAATTTTAGAAGTAGTTGTGGATGATTTACTCAAAATTTTTGAAGCTACTGATGTAAATAAGTTCTTTTTTAGAGATTTTGACTTGAATAAAAAAGAAGAACAACTTTTTTTTAATAAAGGTTTGGTCAAAATTCAGATGCCCGATACCTGTATATTTAAATGGAACCGAGAGACGGATATAACTAAGTTACTTTCCAAAAAAGATAGGAGACATTTTAAAAATGACATACGGCCTTTTATTGATGTTTTTGATTTAAAAAGTAAAAAATACCTGAATAATGAAGAGTTAGATGATGCTTATAAATTGTATGCTCAAGTAAAAAATAACAACCTGGCAATTAATAATTTTATGTACGATAAAAAGGTATTCGAGGCGATGAATGCCCATCAAAACTGGGAGTTTATTGTAGCTACATTACCCAATACAGATAAAATTATAGGTTGTGTATTCTGTTATGTCAACCATACCAATAAATCATATAATCCGATTTTAATTGGTTTGTTTGACGATGTTGAATTACGTTTAAAATTATATCGACAACTTTTATATAAAACTATAACTGTTGCACAAAAAATGGAATTTGAAACTGTTTTTTTAGGGTTTTCTGCTGTTTTTGAGAAAAAGAAATTAGGAGCTCAATCCTATTCGAAATTTGCTTACGTTTTGGTGAAAGAAAATTTTGACACAGACCAACTATCAAATTTTGAGAATTAAGTTTTAGTATTTACCCCTTAACTTAAAGTGTATGTTACAGTCAAAAATTCAAGAGGTCATTAAAGATTGCTCTTGTGATGTTGCCCTATTTGAAACTTGCGACATAGCACAAGAAAGTAAATTAAAAAAACAAATAACATTAATAAAAACGGGTATTACCAAACTTAACCAATTGGTAAGAGATAATGAATTTGAGTCGGTTGATTTTGAAATTGAATTTTTTAAAAAACATAAACCTGAGTTGATTTCTGATTATCTTTATTTAAATCTATTACTGCGTTTGTATCAAGAAGTTCCGCAAATTGCTTTTAATGACATATCAGTATTCAAAAAATACAGTAAAGAGGCCTATACTTTTTTTAAAACCGAACCGTTTTTTTATAATTACTTAAAGCAAAACGATTGTAGTAAAGACGATTTGTTTTTTAAACGTCTCGAAACTACGTTAAATTATTATTCACCCAATCATTTGTTTTCAGACATCCGAAGCACTTGCTCTCATGGCTTACTAACTGCAAAAATGAAAGCTTATGAAAAATGGTTAGCGTTTTGTAACAAAAAAATAAAGGCAATTAAAAATCAAAATACAAGCAAAACCTCTACAGTAGAAGTTTCTCCTTTGGTTTGGCAGGCTCATAAGGTAGATGCTATTGAACTGGTTTATGCTTTATACTACTCTGGGGCTGTAAATGTGGAACAATGTACCTTACAAGAATTGGCTTTACAATTTGAGAAAATATTTAATATCGAGATTTGTTCGCAATTGTACCGCGATTTCTTAGATATAAAACGTAGAAAAATTGATTCGACTCGCTTTTTAAATAAACTGGCTGATAAATTGAAATTTAAGATTGAACAAGGGTATTTTTAGGGAATAGGGAATAGGGAATAGGGAAAAGAGAATAGAATTTGAAAATGAGTTGATTTAAAGATTTGAAAATGATTTTCCGATTTAGAATTCAGCTTACAGCATATAGCTTACAGCCAAAGAATGTATAATTAATTTGAAAATGAAATTAAATATTCCGCAGAATAGATTATTGAGTACAAGCAAAAACGTTCATTAGAATAGGGAATAAGGAAATAGAGAATCGGGAATTCAATTTGAAAATGTAATAATTTGAAAATTTGAAAATGAAATTAAATATTCAGTAGAATCGCAAACCCGACATCGAAAAGAAATACGTTAAGAAAATGAAGCTTTTTGCGTAAAGAATCATTTGGCTGACTGAAGCTTTGAAAAAGCAAGATTCAAATGATTTAGCAAAATGCGCGCATTTTTAGAATTTCTTTTTGCAGTCTTGATCTTTTGTAACTTTTGGATCAAGCCAAAAGTTAAAGCAAAATGTAACAATCTAAAACGTACTATTAAAACCATTACAAACTCTTGAAAACTAGATGCGATGCTTTCCAAGTCAAGTTTGACAAAATAGAATATTTAGTACAATCAAAACAAGTTCATTGAAATAGAGAATAGGGAAAAAGAGAATCGGAAAACGAATTTGAAAATTTAAAGATTTGAAATCATATTCTGATTAAAAAAACGGTATACAGCCTATTGCCTAAAGCTTAAAATGAATATTTAATTTGAAAATGAAATTAAATATTCCGCAGAATAGATTATTGAGTACAAGCAAAAACGTTCATTAGAATAGGGAATAAGGAAATAGAGAATCGGGAATTCAATTTGAAAATGTAATAATTTGAAAATTTGAAAATGAAATTAAATATTCAGTAGAATCGCAAACCCGACATCGAAAAGAAATACGTTAAGAAAATGAAGCTTTTTGCGTAAAGAATCATTTGGCTGACTGAAGCTTTGAAAAAGCAAGATTCAAATGATTTAGCAAAATGCGCGCATTTTTAGAATTTCTTTTTGCAGTCTTGATCTTTTGTAACTTTTGGATCAAGCCAAAAGTTAAAGCAAAATGTAACAATCTAAAACGTACTATTAAAACCATTACAAACTCTTGAAAACTAGATGCGATGCTTTCCAAGTCAAGTTTGACAAAATAGAATATTTAGTACAATCAAAACAAGTTCATTGAAATAGAGAATAGGGAAAAAGAGAATCGGAAAACGAATTTGAAAATTTAAAGATTTGAAATCATATTCTGATTAAAAACACGGTATACAGCCTATTGCCTAAAGCTTAAAATGAATATTTAATTTGAAAATGATATTCCGATTAAAATGCGGTATATAACCTAAGGCTTGAAATCTTAAGAATGGTATTTAATTTATAATTTTTTAAAAAAAATCAACTTAAATTAATAAGTTGATTTTTTTTTAAGATTTAAATATAGTTTGAGTAGTATTGTTTTGTTGTTTAAACCTAATAAGAAACAAAACTATTGGATCATTCCTTTTGTATATTTTATGATATCTAAATTCTGTACTGAAATGTCGAGCATAAATCTTATAAAAATCGTAAACTATAACAACTAGTAAACAAACAGAAATGAGATAAAATATGTAAAATTTAAAGTAATGATAAAAAATACCTGCAAATATAGCACCTAATAAATAAGATATAACTATAACTAAAAGTACTTTGGCTCTACTTACAAGTGCTTTGTTTTTTCGATATTTTTTCATTGTAAACATCGAAAATAATATACCTAAATCTGTAGTGGTACCTGTAAGATGCGTTGTTTTAATAGCAAAATTTGAAATACTAGCTGTTAAGCCATTTTGTAATCCGGTTGAGAAAAGCATCAAAGCAACAAGTAATTCCGTTTGATTTTGTTGACCACTATAATATTTATTACCATAATAACCAACAAAGATTAAGCATATGATTTCCAAAACCAATGGCAAGGCATGTGCAAGATATTGGTTGAATTTAGTTACATTAATTACAATTAAATTCGATAAAAAATTACCAAGAAAAAATAAAATTATCCAAAGAGCTACAACGCCAACTTGCCCCCAGTTTCCCTTACTTATTTCTGCAGATAATATGGCATAATGTCCTGTGATATTTGAAGTGAAATTCAAAAATATTATTAACGATGCAATATTTATAGTACCGGCAGTAAATGCAGTAAGACCACCTAATTTTATATTGTCTGATAAAGTTCTACTTGTACTAAATTTTCTTAACATAAGATTAAAATATTATGAAAAGAAACCTGCAAGTCTCTCTTTTTCAAATGATTTTATAGGCGTTTCTATTTGAATTTCATATTTTGGTAATTCACATTTTTTAATATTTTTATTCAAGCAGAAAATATTTTTTAAAGTACTTTTGGGTTTGGTAGCACTAAAATAAATTTCGTCAATTTTATTACAAGATATAACTTGATTAAAACGCGATTGAAAATATCCGTTGTAAAGTATAAATTTTGAACTTATAAAATACTTGGCATATTTATTTTTTAAAATACCTAGCGCTTCATTAAATTCGTTAGTTTTTAGCTTTTGAATAATCGAAGCGTCAGACTGAAATAAAAGGTCACGAATAGAATCGCCTTTATCATAACCTGTAATAAACACAATATGGTAAGTTTCTTCAAGTTGTTTAGATACAGCTTCGGATAAAAGAGTTTTTACAATGTTTAAAGATTCTAATGAAAAATCTGTTGGAATTAAAATATTTTTTGTCTTCATTTTTATGTGTTATTTATTATGAAGACAAAGCTATGTTCGTGAAATTAGAATATTATTTAAATGAAATTAAAATGCTATTATAGAAATTAAAATGAGATTAAAATTCTTGTATCGTCGGAATTTTAATTTCTACAGTTGTTCCTTTTTTAACTACAGAATTTACAATCACTTCACCATTATGCATTTGAATGATGTTTTTGGCAAGAGGTAAACCAATACCATAACCTTCATAATTTTGCGTATTAGAGGCTCTAAAAAACGGATCGTAAATTTTATTCATATCCTTTTCGGGTATACCTATTCCGTCATCTTTCACAATAATATAGACATGTGTATTTGTAGCTCCTAAAGCAACCTTGACTTGTTGGTAATTTGAATATTTACAAGCATTACTAATAATATTAGAAAGTGCTAAGTGTAGCAATTGCTCGTTGCCTTTTACCTTTAATTTTTTAGGATTATCAGGTATCATACTTAAGTCAACAACAATATTATTTTTATTATTTAAACGTTTTAAAGTTTCAATTACATCCCAAAGCAATTGGTCTGTACGAGTTAAATCCATTTTTTGAATTTTACCATTAAATCCAGTTTGGGCTATTAATAAAAGTGCATTTAACTTTTTATCTAACTTTTCGGCTTCGTTTAATACAATTCCTAAAGTTTGTTTATAACTCTCTTTATCTCTTTCTAAAGCAAGTGAAACCTCTGCTTCGCCCATAATTGAAGTCAGTGGAGTTCTTAATTCATGCGATACATTTCCAATTAAGTAATTTTGTGTTTCAAAAGAAGTTTCTAATCGATTAAGCATATCGTTAAATGTATCAATCAAATCACTTAATTCTTTGTTGTAATTTTCATTAGCTAATCGTAAGTGTAAATTTTCGGTGCTAATTTGCTTTACTTTTTTAGTGATAACTCCAATTGGTTTATAAAGTGTTTTAGATAGATAAAATGAAAATATAGCCGAAAAAAACAAAGCTAATAACAAGCATATCAATAAGGTTTTTTCTAAATAATTTAAATAATAAACAACATATACATTTTCAGCCTTAACAACTGCTATATATTCCTTGTTATCAAATAAAAAACGTTTAGCTACAAAAGAATAAGTATCATTATTAAAAGTTGCGTATTCTTTTTTATAAACTTCATTAAAAAAATGATTAGGAGCATCTATGATTTTTTCAATATTTTCTAATTGTTTTTTATTTTGTATCTGTAATATATAGTCTTTTTCTTCTGGAAGTTCTGACTTACCAATGATTTCATTTACAATGTTTTCAAAGTTTGTTGGAAATTGATTGTTTGATAAAATAAGCGTTTCAATTCTAATTTTTAATAATTCATAAAAACGTTCGTGAGAAAACCGAACAATAGAAAAGTAAACTAAAAAACTAAAAATGAATAATATGGTTGATGAAGCAATCGTCAACATCAACATGGTTTTTATTTGTGTTGATTTAAATTTAATCATGAGCTGTTTTTAAAACATATCCCATACCAATTACCGTATGAATAATGCGTTTTTCTTTTCCAAAATCTAATTTTTTTCTTAAATAGTTTACATAAACATCAACTACGTTTGTACCTAAATCATAATTAACTCCCCAAACGGCATCCAATATT
Source organism: Flavobacterium sp. I3-2 (assembly GCF_013389595.1). Taxonomy (NCBI): domain Bacteria; kingdom Pseudomonadati; phylum Bacteroidota; class Flavobacteriia; order Flavobacteriales; family Flavobacteriaceae; genus Flavobacterium; species Flavobacterium sp. I3-2. Next base: position 2,862,236 of record NZ_CP058306.1, on the reverse strand, counting down.
TCTGTTCGAGATATTACTTTACCAGGATTCTGTAAAAAATACATTAAAAGCTTATATTCTGTCGAAGTTAAATTTATTTCAAGTCCCTCTCGGGTTACTTTTTTATAGTAATCATTTACAGTTAAGTCGTCAAATTTGTAAATGTATTTATTGTCAATTAAATCTTCTTCATTTGTACCAATCACATGATGCGTTCTTCTAATCAACGATTTAATTCTTGCTACAAGTTCAACAAATTTAAAAGGTTTTACTAAATAATCGTCTCCGCCACTTTCTAAACCAATCACAATATTTTCTGACGATCCTAAGGCAGTCAAAAATAAAATAGGAATTGTTTTATTATTTTCTCTGATTTCTTTGCAGACTTGTAAACCATTAATATCTGGAAGCATAATGTCTAAAATAATCAAATCAAAATGATGCGTATGAACCATTTTAAGTGCAGTTTGACCATCAAAAGCTACTGAGATTTCATAACCCAATTCTTGTAAACCTTTCTTAATAAATGAAACTACACTAGATTCGTCTTCAACTAAAAGAATTTTTTTCATCAAATGCATGCTTTTTGTTTTCTAAAAGCAAAGAAAGTAAACTTTAGTTATTTTAATAAAGTAATTTGATTTTTTTTATCGATAACTTAAACGAATATAGTCGAAAGGATGTTTTGAGATTAGGGAGCTTGGGATTTTTAAATTTGAAAATGAGGATTAGGTTAGAAGGTACTAAAGTTATAAGGTAAGTGAATTTGTAATTAGTGACAAGTAATAGGTAACGAGTGACGAGGTGGCTGGTAACGAGGTGAGTAAGTATAATAAGGAGTAGGGAATCGGGAATAGAATTTGAAAATGAGTTGATTTGAAGATTTGAAAATGAAATTAAATATTCCGCAGAATCGCAAACTCGACATACAGTATAAATACGAGAGTCTAAAAGTTGAGAAAAGCGTAAAATCAAAAGGTGTTTATTCGAGCGTTAATATTTGTTTTCGTTCTCATGAATACGGTGCCTTTCACTTTCTGTATTAAAGAATCATATATAGCATAAGGCTTGTATTTGAAACGAAGTGAGTTCTTTTGATTTAGCGTTCGAAACCCTTTAGACCGTATTTAGACTGCGTCGAAGCACTTTGCTTCTTTAGTGCATTTAAAGAAGAAGAAAAAAGATAAGAAATTGTAATACGTACTATAATAACCAAATGTAGTCAGAAGGTAGAATCAAAACCCTTTGAAAAAGCAGTTTAAATTATTAAATAGATTCGTAATCCAGACATTAAAAGTAATTGTTCTTTTTAATGTTACCCTAAACTCGTTTTACTTCGTATAGTTCGCAAGCTCGGGTCAGGGTCTCATAAGCAAAGGAAATGCGATGCAGCATCAAGTGCAGCAAAACAAAATACATTATTTAATAGGTTAAATCTTATTTATTGAATAGCGAATTTAAAAAAGAGAATCAGAGATTTATTATGAAATCTAATAATTTGGAAACAAAACATAATTTAAACTAAAATAAATAAAAAGTAAGATGTGATTTTGTAGTGTTGACAACCATTAAAAGTAAAATGTAATGTATTTTTAATATGCAATTTGTTTAAATAGAAAAAAATAGAAATTACATAATTATATTTAGTGAAATTATCTATTTATTGTTGTTTTTTTAATTTAAAAAAAATTAAAATTAATAAATTAGACAAATTTTTAAAGAGTCAGTATGATTTGTTAAAATGAATAAAATCAGCTGAATTAATAAAATTTTAGAACTGCATTTTTAATTTTAAAAACTATACGAATGAATTTAGAAACTAACAAAACAATGAAAGAGATTGTTACGAATTTACAAAATTGGCAAACACATAAAAAAGATGTGGATTTAATGAATGATTTATTAAGTAAAGCAGATTCTTTTAAAATTGATTATAAAGTCGCTGAAGATAATTCAGAATCGTTTCATTTATATCCTGCTTTAGTAATTTTTGAAGACGAAAATCAAAATAAATCGTTTGAACTTGTTTTTTATATGATTTCAAAAAATAGAGATACGGATGAATTTTTAGATAAACATATAGAAACCATTGGAGAATTCATTAAAGAATTTAAAGTTATAAATAAGCAGTTGTTACAAAATACGCAGATTACTGAAGAAGAAGCTCAACTTAGAAAAGAGCGATGGAAGACCGATCTAAAGAGTTGGATAAGAGAAAATGAAATGTTTGAAGTATTTGATATTCCAAGTGAAGACTTTAATTTAAACGATGAAGTAATAATGCAAGGGCATTTTGGTATGAAAGTAGCCGAAGAGGATAAAGTATTATCAGCAACAGGCTTTTCTCCAGATATCATAATTCAGCAATTAAATCTAGATGGATCATCTACTTCATTTTTTGATATGGCTAGGCTGAGTCCTCCATTTGGAAGAAGAGATATTGAATTTGCATTGTTGAATAAAGCTATGTAATCTTTGAAGAACCTTAAAAATGAACGATTATTATTTTATAGCTGCTAAAATTACAGGGATTATAACTTTTATTTCGTTTATATTGTGCTTTATTAATGTTTATTTTTTCAAAAAATTGAATAAACATGATAAAGCACTTTCGTTATATATAATTTTTTGTTTTCTATTTGATTTATTTAATTACATTTTAGTTCAATTTAAATTTCCCAACATTGGTATGTTACCTTTATTTAATCTTACGGAAGTAATTTTACTAATGTATTTTTTTATGTTAAAGGGCATCAGTAAACGAATTTTTAAAATTGCTTTAATAACTGCCACGGTTATAAATTGCTTTGATTTTATAAGTTATTTATATATAGATAATTACATATTAAATAAAGGGAGGATATTTAATTCATTATTATTTGTAACCATTATTTTATACATATTAGCTAATAAATTAAATGATTTAAAAGATTTAAAACTTTTTTATATCATGCTTATTTATTTTACAATCAGTTTTATACAATTTTTATTGCTTGAATTTTTTATTTTTATTCCAGACGATTCAATTTTTATCACTTGGATTTTGTATGCAGTGATTGGTGGCATGTTTTATGTAAAAACAACACATTTTTTATGGAGAAGTACGAGAATTTTAAATACATAATCCCTTACACAGTCGTAATAATTTTATTTGTTGTTGGTTTGATATTTGTATTTATTAAAATTCATTTCAAAGCACAAAAAAAAATATTTATAGCTCAAATAAAACAAAATAAGTTAGAAATTAATCATCAGAAAGAACTATTGAATAGCATAATTCAAGTTCAAGAAGATGAAAGAAAAAGAATGGGACGTTTAATTCATGACGACATCGGAAATCGAATTCACATTTTGTCTATTTGTGTGCAACAGATTGAAATGAATGAATGTAGGAGTAAAGATATTTTATTAAAACAGCTTCCTTTATTAAGCGATGCTACCCGAACTCTTGCGCATGAGATGTATCCAGTAGAAATTGAATATTTAGGATTGATTGGTTTTTTAGAAGAAATACAAATTTCTCTTTTCAATAAGATTGATTTCCAAATTTGTACTTCTGAAAATTTTGAAATAAAAGATTTTCAAACTCAATTGCAAATATTCAGAATCATTCAAGAGTTTCTAAATAATGTGATTAAGTACGCAAATGCCACAGCTGTTACCTTATTTTTACGTCAAACCAATACGTATTTGAGTGTTTTAATCTGTGATAATGGAATTGGTTTTAATGCGAGTAAGGTAAAAAAAGGTATGGGGATGAAGAATATAGATTTTCGTGTGAAAGCACTTTTTGGAAAGCATAAATGGAAAAGTAAACCGAACAAAGGAACCTCCTTAATCATAAAAATTAAAAATAAAGATGCATAATAAAATAAATATTGGTTTAGTTGACGATGATTTAATTTTGTTAGAAGGTTTGGGCTTACTGTTATCTACAATACCAACTTTGAATATTGCATTTTCAACGACACAACCAGATGATGTGATTCGACAATTAACCGAATTAGATAGCCAAGTTTTTCCGAGTGTTTTATTAATTGATATTAAGATGGAACCTATAAATGGTTTTCAATTGGTAGAGCTTGTTAAAGAAATGTATCCCAATATAAAAATAATCATTTTATCATCTTACTACCGTCAAAGCTATTTAGGGCAAATGGTAAAACTTGGAGTTTCTTCTTTTTTACCAAAAAATTCTCCGAAAGAGTTATTGTTTGAAGCAATAAAACAAGTGGCTGAAAAAGGTGTTTTTTTTACAGAAAAAGAACAAAAACTTTTAATTAACTTTCTTCAAAATAAAAAATCTAGGTATAATGAAGAACCTGTTTTAACAGAAAGAGAAACTGAAGTTATAAAATTAATATGTAAAGAATTTACCAATCAAGAAATTGCAGATAAATTGTTTTTAAGTAAACGCACGGTTGAAACACACAGACAGCGAATTTTAGAAAGAATTGGTGCTAAAAACACGGTTGGTTTGGTTGTTTATGCTGTAGTTAATCAGATATATAATCCGCACGAATAGATTTGTAGTACGTATAAATACGGAATTTGAAATTTCGTATTTTATACTGATTCTTTTTTTTTTTGATTAAACGTACTTTGTCTTGTTCAAGTTTAATACTTGGGCAAGACATTTTTTTTTATTCTTTTTTAAGTTTAAAGTGCAAAATAATTAAGGCGCCTTAGAATTCATCAAATTTAAATGCTTTTATACTTAAAATTAGAATTAAATCGGATTATGAAGAAAACGTGAAGATTGTTTTCTAAAAAACATGGCGTATTCCGAAAAGCCTTATGAGTAGGATAAGTTTAAAATTATGAATTATGAGTGAATTAGCTAATATTGCTGAGCAATTTCAAGGATTACCAATGGACAGTTTAATAGGAGGTCCATTAAACGCTATAGCCGATGCAAATGGTAAAATGGCAAAAAGTCAAACACAGTTTATCCTCGAATCTGGTTTTAATATTTCTAAAAAAAATTTAGTCCGTTACCAATGGAACAATAATGCGTGGGAAGCCGTAAATGAACAAATTGCTGTTTATGATCCTATTATGATTAATTTATCTTTAAGTCGACCTTCTTTAGATGAAAATGGAAATCAATTATTAATTGATCAGTATGATGAAGCAACAAAGTCAACAAAAAAGGTTGCTGCTCCAAATGCAGAATTTACAATTAAAGTACCCTTGTTATCTGTGATTCCTATCAATTCTTTAGGAGTCCAATCTGCAGAGATTAATTTTGAAATGGAAGTTAAATCTAGCTCTGAAGAAAAAACTTCTGAATCATCTAAAAAGAATTCTGAAGGATCTGGTTCTTTTGAAGCTTCAATGGGCTGGGGACCTTTTAAAGTAAGTGTTAAAGGTTCTGCTAGCTATTCTAGCGAGGATGCTAAATCTAGAGATACACATTATCAAAAAAGTAATAATGCAAAATATACAGTAAATGTTAAGGCAGGGCAATTACCGTTACCAACTGGTATTACAACCATTTTAGATATTTATGCTAAAAATATTTTTCCTGTATCATCTGTAAAACCAGAGACATTATCAGAAAATACAGATAAAAAAGACAATAAGAAAGATGATAAAAAAGAAATTAAAGAATAAATCTTAATTATTTTTAAATATAAGTCACACAGATTTATTTAAAGAAATCTGTGTGATATTATTCCTGATCTAAATTCAATTTTAAAACGTAATTATGAATAATAATAAAAATCAGCCTAATGCCAATGCTTATTCTTTAAATAACGATCGTGATGATGGTTTAAATAATGAAGCTTCAGTCTATTTTGATGTTCAGAATTCAGACCCTAATTTCCGAGATCAAGAATCTGAAATTAATTTAGATTCCATTATTAGTGCACCTATGGTAGCTGTTTCTAAAGCGAATTCAATTATGCTTAGTGGACAGTCAGAATTTATACTTAATTATTGTTTTGATAGAATAATAGCGTCAGATAATTCAGTTACTTTCCAACCTAAGATGATTGTGCTAGTTGTAAAAAAAGATTCTGAAAAAGATTCATTTATTGAAATACCACTTTTAACCTTACTACCTATTAATTCGCTAGCTATTGATAAAATGAAAGTGAAATTTAATATGGAGATTACTTCTATTTCTAGCTATAAAGCTAACAATAACGATAGTTTAGAACGAAAAGCTCAACTAAGTGGTAAGCTAAGTGGCGATAAAAAAAATATAGGGAATACTTTTAATTCAAATAAAAATTTAAGTGTTTTTGTTGAAGCTTCAAAATTGCCTTTACCCAATGGGTTGTTAAACATAATTGATATGTATAGTAAAATAAATTAAGATGGTAGATAATAATACAAAAATAAATTGCCCAGATTGTAATGAGGAAATCATTATTAATACAAAACAGTTGTTACTAGGAGTTAAATTTTCATGCTTTAACTGTAATCTTGTTGTAGGGTTGGCAAATGAAAGCAAATCGGTGGTTAGCGATGCTATGAATCAATTTTCTAAAATTAAATCTTAAAAAAAAATAAAAATGCAAAGTTTTGAATTATTTGTAAAGTCTTTACAGTCAGCTATTGTAAATTCTTCTGAAGCAATTAGAAAAAGAAATGAATCTATTTTAGATGAATATTTTTTTAAAGAAACAAGTGAAATTATTTTAGAGAATAAAGAGTATAATAAAGAATTATTTACATTGATTCAACCAATTCGTTCAAATGATATTTTTATAGAATATGTAAGTAATGAAAATTTAAATATTGTTGGCGAAACAAATCTTAAACAAGGTATCTTATATAGTGTAAAACCAGATATTTCAAAAGAGGATGTTTTATTAGCTGATTTTTTATTAGAAAGCTTTACGTTTTGTAAAAACAATAATCTATTAAAAATTATAAAAGAGCAAAACACTAAAGAACTCATCCAATCAAAATTATACAATAGTACTTTATTTGAAAACATTAAAAAAGATTCTGAATCTAAAGAAATTACTTTTAATGAAATAAAAATAAAGAAAAAAAATTACATTGATTTAGAAAATGAGTTAAGAATACTAGAGACTAAACGAAATGAGTTTTTTGACAAAAAACAAAATGTAATTTCAGAAATGGGAGTGCATCATGAACAATTAAAAAAACTTGATTTAAGCTTAAATGAACTAAAAAAAATTGAAGCTAAACTTTTGAGTTTTAATAAAGGTATTGACAAGATATCTAATGAATTGGTCAATATTGAAGCTGAGGTAAATCAGAAAAAAATTAATTTAGATAATGAAAAATTTTCAATAGATCAGTTAGAAATTAAACTCCAAGGTCTTATTCAATCCATTTCAAATTCTGAACAGGCCCAAAATTTATATATCAATAATTTATTTAAGTTAATTCAGGACGGATCAAATCTTGTTAAATTAATTAAAAATACAAAAATAGATAAAGAAGCAATTATTGAATTGATTAAAAATAGCAAACGATATATAAAAAAGAATATCGAATCCTTAGTACCTAAGACGGTTCGAGTGAATTACCCAGCTACTTTTGATTATGCGACTCCTGATAATGAGAAAGAATATAAAACTATCAGTACTCCTGTTGAAGTACCTTTATTAACTCTTGTTCCAATAAGTAATTACAATATTGAGAAGGCAACTTTTAATGCAAATTTTAAATTTGATGTAGTAGATGAGCAAGTGATGATTGATTTTTCTAAAGATATAATAAAAGAAAATGAAGTGTCTAATAACTACGGAAAGCTCGAAATTGTATTATCTCCCCAACAAACTCCTGAAGGCTTAAGATCGTTAATAGAAAGTTATGAAAATTTCTTGAAGCGTCAAATTACGTAACACGAATTTATTACCGAAATAAAAAATAACAATCAATTAAATGTATAAATATGAACTATTTAAATATTTGTTTTTTAATGATAAGTTTTATCGGTCACAGTGAAAACTGGGATGTAAAGAGAGATTCTATTTGGAAAAATATAAAAACGATTATTTTATAGATTGGAATACAACAAACTTTGTTACTCAGAGTAGTGTTGATTCAACAAGTTTAATGTATCATAGAGTTTTCGATAAATTCAAAGATATTTCTTGTGATAAGGATAATGAAAGAATAAAAACAGTATAATATGCGGGACTAAGTTATCCTATTGAAATTAATGTAAATGTAGGCGAAGTCTTTTATAAAATTGTCCCCAAGTATTTTGAAAACTCAAAATTTACTCTTAACCAATCTGTTTATTACTTAGACGCTGTAGAATATACCTACATTTCTAATAATAACGAAAATTTAGAAAGTTATTTGGGCTTACCACTTAGTTCGGTATCAGTTGATTACAAAGTGTACAAAATAATAGCACAACAAAACACCACAGTTTTAAATCATACATTGCACCAACAATACAGAGTTTAAAACATACCTCATCTGTTTTATATAGAACTCGTGGAGGAATTGTTCAAACCATAGTGCCTAATATTTGTAATTCAGCAATATGGAAAAAGTAGCGGATGATAGTATGCAAATAGCTCCAAAAACAGTACCTAAATATTAATTCTAGAAATTAATTTTTAGAATCATTTAATAGTGGATAATATTTTTAAATCAATACGAATGATTGGTTTATTTAACTAAATAAATTTATAATATGTTATACCAAAAATACAAATCGTTATTTAATAAGTACAATGTAAATACGGAATTACGAATTGCACATTTTATGGCACAGATTGAGCACGAATCTAACTTAAAACCAATAAGTGAAAATTTAAATTATTCGAAAGAAGGTTTGTTAAAAGTGTTTCCTAAGTATTTTATAAAAGACAATGTCGATCAGTTTGCAAGAAAACCTGAGAAAATTGCGAATAGAGTATACGCTAATAGGATGGGAAATAAAGATGAACAATCTGGTGACGGTTGGAAGTTTAGAGGTCGTGGTTTTATTCAATTAACTGGGTTTAATAATTATTATGCTTTAAGTAATGCTGTAAATATAGATTATCTGAATAATCCAGATTTGTTACTAACAGAAGCAGATGCTTTAATTGCAGCTCTTTGGTTTTGGTCTAATAATAATTTAAACCATTTAGCAGATCTTGATGATATTGTATTGATTACTAAAAAAATTAATGGAGGCTTAAATGGAATTGATGATAGAAAGAATAAATTATTAAAATGGAAAAAAGAACTTTTTGTAAAATAAACCTAACTTAAAAAATAAAATTATGTCAAAATTTAAAAGTGCAGAAATTAGAAACGGTAAAGTTATTATCTTCAATGATGAAATAGATAAAGCTACAGCCGAATTGAGAATTAAAAAAGGTAAGGATGTTTACGGAACTAGAAGACAAGCTGAAACTCTTGCAGAATCCTTATCAGACGGGCAAGGTTCAATGAAGCATGCGCCACACGTAATCGATGGTTATAAACATTTTCATGATTTAAACCATGTGTATACTGGACACATTTTCTATGGAGAATAAAAGTTTTTAAGGGATAAATTTTTAATTTATTCCTTTTTGTTTTTTATTACAAAACAATACATATTTTAGTAATAAACATATGAGTACTATTTGTTTGAAAATGAGTTGATTTGAAAATTTGAAAATGATATTGTGATTTAGAACTCAGCTTACAGCCTATTGCCATTGCCTAAAGCCAAAAAAGGAAAAAAGAATCAAGAAATCGGGAATTAAACTTGAAAATGATATTGTGATTAAAAACACGGCTTACAGCCTAATGCTTACAGCTTACAGCATATAGCGTAAAACGATATTTAATTTGAAATTTTGAAAATGATATTATGATTTGAACACGGCTTAATGCTTAAAGCCTAAAGCCTATTGCCTAAAGCCTACAGCTTTAAAAAAAACAGTTTTTAAGTCAATATATCAAAACAACAACCTCGTCGAAATCAAAACCACAATACAAACAAAATTCATTTACAGTGATATAGCTGTGTTTTTCTTTTTTATAAAAAAGTCTCATTTTTTCTAGAATTCTCACACTTTGTCGGTAACTTTTACCTGTGATTAATTGAATATCTTTAGGATAAATACAAATTCGATTCAATTTTTTTGTCATGATTTACAGATTTATAATATTGAAATTTTTCTCTAATGTTTTTACAAATGGACTACCATAATTTTTGCGAATTTCTTTTAAACTCAAAGAGGTAATTAAATGTAATTTAATACCTGTTGAGTCTTTCAATTTCGCCTCGATTATCAATTTAATGATGGAAGTATTTTCAGTAATTTTTTCTAATCCAAAGTCGTCTAAACAATATCTCTTTTTACTTTCAATGAATTTTTCTTGTATGGCTAAAAGACCATATTTTTTATAGTAATTATCTATTTCCAAGCAACTCTTTAATTGATATGTATTTCTTGTTTTGAATAAAAAATTTAATAAATACATTAGTGTTGTTTTTCCAGATTCTGGTTTGCCAATAAGAAGTATTCCTTTATGAGGATTAATTTTAGATGTGCCTTTAGATGTACAATCATTACTGAAATAACGAGACAAATGAGTTATCGTTTTTATAACATTTCTGTTTAATCTAAATTCTGAACCGTAAATTAATTTTCCTCTTTTTTGAATTTGCTTTAAGATTATTAAGAATGGTGTTGTAATTGATAAAGTCATGATTCATTTTTTTTGTTTTAGCTAATTTCAATACTAAAATCTTTTGTATTTCCCAACTTGGGATTTTTTTTCTTTATCATGTACAAACGATGCCAAAAATGCCATTTAGAATACTTGGCAATTTATTCCATTTGAAATGTTGCAATTTTGAATTGTACAAACAAATAAAGTTGCAACACATTGTTTTACAAAATGTTTAATATTTAAAAAAAATGACATGGCAGGACAAGATGGAATTATTAAATTAAAAGGTACTCTAGGAGGTATTACCTTTTATAAATCAAGAGATGGTTATTTAGCAAGAGAAAAAGGTGGTGTAGACCGAAAAAGAATTGCAAATGACCCTGCTTTTAAAAGAACACGCGAGAATGGTCAAGAATTTGGTACCGCTGGTAAATACGGTAAGTTTTTAAGAAATGCAATTAGACCTATTGTGCAATCGGCTTCTGATAAACGAGTGGTTAGTCGTATGTTAAAAGCTTTGATGCAGATTATAAAAACAGATAATATAAATGAACGTGGCTTACGAAATCCTGTTGATGGTGATTTAGAAATGTTGAATGGCTTTGAGTTTAATAGTATGGGTGTTTTAACGAGTAGCTTATTTACTCCGTTTACCGCAACATTAGATCGTAATTTAGGAGAAGGTGAAATCGAAATCCCTGAAATGGTTCCAAGCCAAATGATTGCTGCACCGACCGGAACTACACATTTCAAATTTGTTGCTGCTGCAGCTGAAGTCGATTTTATTCAAGGTAACTCGAATGCTTTCTACAGCAGTTCACAAGAAATTCCTTGGAATAATGATTCGATTCCGTTGACAACTCTTATCAATAATGTAACTCCAAATAGTATCTTACCGCTAATTCAGGTATTAGGAATACAGTTTTACCAGCAAATTAATAATGCATTTTATCCTTTAAATAATGGAATGTTCAATGCTCTAGCGATAGTTAATATTATTAAACCATAGAACCATAGCATCATGTTTATTTTAAAAAGAACTTATCTCAAAAACGCTACTCATGGCGAATTGTTTATAAACGGTGATCATATTGCTTATACTATAGAACTTCCATGGCTTGATAATCAAACACAAATTTCTTGTATTCCCGAAGGACAATATAATTTGAGAAGAAGATATTCAACCAAGTTTAAATGGCATTGGATTGTTGAAAATGTTCCCAATCGTTCACATATTTTGATTCATCCTGCTAATAATGCCTTAATTGAATTAAAAGGTTGCATTGCTCCAGTTACCAAAATCACTGGTGAAGGTAGAGGAGAATCTTCTAAAAAGGCGATGCAAAAAGTTTTAGAAACATTAGCTAAATTCAAAGTTAATGGGCAAGTGAAATTATTAATTATTGAGGAAACTCAAACTTAAATTTTTAGATTATGAATATACTAGATCGTGCACAAGCACCAACTCCAAATTTTTTTAAAACCTTAAGGACTGTAGGTTTAATTTTAGTAGCCGTTAGTGGTAGTATTTTAACAGCTCCAGTTGCATTACCAGCAGCTTTAATTTCGGCAGCTGGTTACATAGCAGTCGCTGGTACAGTATTATCAGCTGTCTCGCAAGTAACTGTTGATGATAAAGCAAATGAATTAAAACCTGCTTTTGAAAATGCAAAATTATAAACTTAGTTTTGTCGGAGGTTTACTCTTTTCTTGGTCATACAGCTTATCTGTTGGAGAAATTTATAAAACTATTTTTCTCGCAACAATTGGAGCAATTGTAAGTTTTTTAGTTAGTTATTTACTAAGAAAATTTTTAAAAAAATAATACTTTAATGAACCTTGAATTTATTTAAGGTTCATTTTTTTATATTGTCGTCTTAAAACTAATTTGGAAAGTTTCTTTTTAAATTAAGATAGCGTTTGCTTTATAAATTTAGTATTTTTTCTTGATTATACAATTGCCTTTTTTTAGCAATTGTTTTTGTTTAATAATCGTTCTTTGCTCTAATCCACCCATAAAATATTACAGAACCCAAGGTCAAAAAAGTATTGATACGATTGTTTTTTTTAATTTTATTGATTTGTTATTTAAATAACATCAATAGCGTCAGAGTACTGATTCGTTATTGCAGTAATTGCTTAGAGGTCAGTTTTTACAGCAAAAAGCAAAGATTCAGCTATTTTCGCTGAACTTATGGATCAAACCATTGGAAATTTAAACTTAAATGAATTTCAAATTGATGAAGTTTTAGCCGATGTTAGTTACAGTAGCGGAACAAGTTTACAATATTGTGAAGACAAAAATCTGAATGCTTGGATACCCAATTTCGGACAAAATGAACCAGAACGCAAAGGTTTTATTTTTAATAAAGAAGCGAAACGGTACGAATGCGTTCAAGAAGGCGGAAATAAGGCGTATTTACCCTTTAAACGTACTTTAATGGATAGTAAAGATTATGAAAAGAAATCTTACAGAAGTAGCGAACAAGATTGCGGAAAATGTCCGCTAAGAGAGAGTTACTGTGGTAAAGTAACCAAGTTTAAAAAATTAGAAGAAAGCATTCATAAACCACTTTACGACAAAATGCATGAGAAACTAACCCAAAATAAAGCATATCATCGTAGGCTAGTCAAACGTCGAAGTGCTACAGTAGAACCCGTTTTAGGGACCTTAATTAATTTCTTTAATCTGAAAAAGATTAATTGTCGAGGAATGGCACAGTTCGATATATTTTCTATATCCTTAGAGTTAAATTCGGAAGTATCTCCATTTCGTTTTACAATCCATATTGATAAACCTATAAATACTAATATTCCTGATAAAATTAAAATTTTCAATGTGTTCTTTTTTAATATTAATACTAAACGTTTTGGAGCTTGGCGAACGTACCGGAAATTGAAGCGAGAAGTTTAAATTTAGCGAGACAGTAAGCAAAAGCCAACTAATTGGATAAATTTAAACAAATTATTCAATTAGTTGGCTTTTGTTATATTTATTCTGAAACTTTAATTCTATCTAAAACCCTCAATTTAGCAAAATACATGTTATTAGGCGGCGTTTTTTATTTGAATAGATTTTTTATTTTAGCCCAAAATCCTTCTTTTTCATTATTTGGAATTCCTTTAGTTTTATGCCACCGTCGTACAATTTCTTTTATTTCTGCTTGTCTATTTTTATAATTTTTAGATTCGTAAACATACTTTTCGCTAGGCGCAATCTCTATCTTTTCTAATTTTCTTGTTTCTTTATTAAATACTTCGTGGTTAATAAGTTCTCCCCAACTATTCCAATTTTTTCTGGCAATCATTTGGCCATCTTTATACGTTAGTTCAGCTTCTTTATCACCATTTTCAAACCAAACTTTATAAGAATTTCCGTCTATATTTTTTCCGTTTTCTAACACCTGTTCCATTCTTTTTTGACCATTCTCAAAATAAGAAACTAAAATCCCACTGTAATTGCCTTTTTCGTTAAAAGGTTGAATAAATTCTATGTTCCCTGAGGAATAATAATTTTTCCAAGTTCCTATTCTTATTCCTTTATTATAAAAATGCTCACTCTTTAATTTTCCATTATCATACCAATGCTTTGAGGAACCATCAACTTTATCATTTATATAGAATGCTTTATGTTTAAGTTTTCCATTATCGTGATATTCTTCATAATCACCGTTCTTAATAATTGTATGAAGATTGCTATCGTGATTTTTCAATGCTTGCTCTATATATTCGTCTTTTCCTTCCCAATTTTCAAGGATATGCTCCATTTGCCAAGGATAAAGAAATTCATTGAGTTTCTCTGCGTCAAATTCAACATCATTAATGTTTTGTGGTAAATGAGTAATTAATGCAATTGGGGGATATAATCCTAAATTTTGATATGCCAATAGTTTGTGATGTCCATCTAAAATATAGTAAGATGAATCGAAATCCTCTGAAGTTAAATAAGAATTAAATAATATAGCAAAAGGTCTTTCTCCATTATTTATTTTATCTTCAAAGTATTTTACTCTTTGTTGGTCAATATTTTCTTTGGGTTGAGTTGCAAAAAAAGATTGCCAACCTGTATAAATTCCGTCAGTAGAATATTCTAAAATGTCAGAAGGGTAATATTTTTTTGAAATTTCATTTTTTTTAAGGAACGATTTATATTCCCCTTTAATAATTTCAATATTAGGTAAATTTGTAGTTTTTTGAGCAAAAACAACTTCTAGTTCATAAAAATGAATTGTTGAAAAGTTATCAGAAGAAATTTGATATTGAAAAAATTCTTTTTCCTTATTTGAATAAAAGCTAAGTTTATATTCGCCATTTTTAAATAATTGTAATAAAGGTTTCAATATTTCATATAAATCTTTGATGTTTTCAGTAAAATCTTGATTTAAATTTTCATTTATTTTATTTCGAACAGTATTCCGATATTCTTCGTTATAAGATAAAACACAAAAGTATTTTCCAACAGAACCTCGGCAGTCATACCACACTACCGTCAATGGGTAATTAAACTGTATATAACTCCCAATGTCACTTAGTCCAATTGAGCAAATATTTGTTCCATTTTCAATCGTGAATTTCATAACGAGGTTTAGTTTAAAATGTTACCTAACGTTTTGGGTATTGCCGAAGACGGGGAAATCGAAGCGAAAAGTTTCTATTTTGCACTGACGCTAGCCAAAACGAATTTATATGAGATAAATTTAATAAAAAAACGAATATAATTCGTTTTTGGTGATCATATAAGTACGAACTTTGAATTTAGCAATTTAGCCCCACTTTTGATAATACCTTCCTATATTGGCTTTATATTGGTGTTTAGGAACTACAATAGGTTCAAAACTTCCGTCTCTATCACGAGGAACTGAAATTATAGTTTCGCCATGTTCGCTTTTTAATAGCTTAGAAGTCGAACCATTCGCACATTGTTACTATCATTTTTTTCGTTTTTAGAGTATCCTAAACGCGTGTCAAGTCGCCTTGTAACATCGCTTCGATTAAATCAGAATGTAATTCCTTTAATAATTTACTTAAATTTTCTTAAGTTTTTAAACCTTGTAAAAGTCCTTGGTCTTTGATAATTTTGCCTACTGATGTTTTCATAATAAACGGTGTTTAATAAATTTAATAAAAAAAAGAAGCTGTCTTAATACCTTGAAATTCCCTCATTATTTTTTTTATTAATAGATTATTATCTATATATGAATCTTTTGAGTAAAATAAAATCACTGAAAATAACTTTTTTATAAATTATTATTAGTTTTTTTCTATTTTGAGTTCTGAGAAGGCTTCTTTTCTATTTATACAGTTTTTTGGATACTGCCGGAAATAATAAAGTCAGAAGAAATTCTGATTTAATTATTTCCTAAATATTTTATCAAGCGTTTTTCCTTTAGCTAACTCGTCAATTATTTTGTCTAAATAACGAGCTTTTTTAGTTAGTGGTGTTTCGATTTTTTCAATGCGGTATCCACAAATTACACCTTTAATTAAATGTGCATTTTCATTTAAATTCGCACGTTCAAAAAAAGTTTCAAAGGTTACTTTTTCTTCTATCAATTCATTAAGTTTTTTTTCATCAAAACCTGTTAACCATTCAATTACTTGGTGCAATTCGTCAACTGTTCTTCCTTTGGTTTCAACTTTTTTAACATAATGCGGATATACCGAACCAAATATCAACTTGGCAATTTTAGCATCGTGTTCTGGTGTTGTTGTCATATATATTTAATTTTTATAGAAAATCTGAATTTAAAATTACAAATTAAACTACAATATATATTGAAAATTCTAGTTATTTCCGTAAATTTACTAATAACAACTAATGAAATATGAAATCTGATAAAATAAAAAATATTGCTGTTTTAACTTCAGGAGGTGATGCTCCAGGTATGAATGCTGCCATTCGTGCTGTAGTTCGTTCTTGCGCATTTTATGAAATAAATTGTATTGGTGTATTTCGCGGACTTCAAGGTTTGATTGAAGGTGATTTTAAAGTTTTAGGACCTCGAGATGTAAAATATATTGTAAGTAAAGGAGGAACAATTCTAAAATCAGCACGTTCCAAAGAATTTGTTACTGCCGAAGGTCGTGCAAAAGCATATGAAAATTTAAAAAAACATCAAATCGATGGTCTGATTATTATCGGAGGAGATGGAAGTTTTACAGGAGGTTTAGTTTTTAGTAAAGAATATGATATTCCTGTAATTGGTATTCCTGGAACTATTGACAATGATATTGTTGGAACCAGTCACACCATTGGTTTTGACACAGCTTTGAATACGGCAATTGATGCAATAGATAAAATTCGTGATACGGCAACTTCTCATAAACGTTTGTTTTTTGTTGAAGTAATGGGACGAGATGCTGGACACATAGCCTTAAATACTGGAATTGGAGCAGGAGCAGAAGAAATCTTGATACCAGAAGAAAATATTGGATTACCTAAATTGTTAGAAAAACTAAAACGTAGTAAAGCTTCAGGAAAATCTTCTTGTATTGTTGTAGTTTCTGAAGGTGGAAAAATTGGTAAAAATGTATTTGAATTAAGTGAATATGTTGAAGAAAATCTTCCTGAATATGATGTTAGAGTTTCTGTTTTAGGTCATATGCAACGTGGAGGTTCACCTTCTTGTTTTGATCGAGTTTTAGCAAGTCGATTAGGTGTAAAAGCTGTTGAATTATTAATGCTTGGAAAAACACAATTAATGGTAGGTTTGATTAATGATCAAGTTGATACAACGCCATTGGAAAAAGCAATTAAAGGAGAAACTTCAATTGATGAAGAATTAATTAGAATATCAGATATATTATCTATTTAAAAATAAAAAAAATATGGAAAAAGTAAATATTGGAATTAACGGATTCGGACGAATTGGTCGTTTATTATTGCGTGAATCTTTTGGGCGAAACGATATTAATGTAGTTGCAATCAACGATTTAATGGATGTTGAACAGTTGGCTTATCTTTTGAAATACGATTCAGTTCATGGTCAATTCAAAGGAACAATTGAAACAAATAATGGCAATTTGGTTGTAAATGGTAACGAAATTAGAATTACAGCAGAGAAAGATCCAGCAAATTTAAGATGGAATGAAATCAATGCTGAAATAGTAGCTGATTGTACTGGAATTTTCAAAACAATTGAAGCCGCATCAGCTCATATAAAAGCAGGAGCAAAGAAGGTTGTCTTATCTTTTCCTTCAGATGAAGTTCCTATGTTTGTTATGGGAGTAAATCACAACGAAATTACATCTGAAAACAAAATTGTTTCTAATGCAAGTTGCACTACAAATTGTTTAGCTCCGGTTGCAAAAATTTTAAATGATAATTTTGGAATTGAAGAAGGTTTAATGACGACTGTTCATGCTGCAACAGCAACCCAAGCTGTAGTTGATGGTGCTTCTAAAAAAGATTATCGTGGTGGACGTTCTGCCTTGAATAATATTATTCCATCAAGTACAGGAGCTGCAAAAGCAGTAACAAAAGTGATACCATCATTGAAAGGCAAATTAACTGGTATGTCTTTTAGAGTTCCTGTTGCAAATGTTTCTGTGGTTGATTTGACTGTGAAATTATCAAAACCAACTACGTATCAAAATATTATGGATGTGTTTAAAAAAGCTTCTGAAAATGAATTTAATGGAATCTTAGGGTTTACTAATGAACCTGTTGTTTCACAAGATTTTGTTTCAGATACACATACTGCAATTATCGATGCAGATGCTGGAATTGCACTGAACGAAACTTTCTTTAAAATAGTAGCTTGGTATGATAATGAATATGGATATTCTGCAAAACTTTTAGACTTAGTTGTGCATTTATATTCGGTAAAATAAACCTATTTTTGCATTAACTAATTAAGTTAATACGTATGAAATTAATTGTTGATAGCGGTTCAACTAAAGCTGATTGGATTTTATTTGATACTAATGGAAGTTTTATTAAAACATTTGCGACGCTAGGTTTAAATCCTGAAGTGGTTTCTATTGATGAAGTTTTAAAACGTTTAAATATTTCAGAAGATTTAATGGTTTTACAAACAAAAGTAAGAGAAATTCACTTTTACGGTTCAGGTTGTGGTACGATTCGTTCAAAAGAAATGATGCAAGTTGCATTGCAAAAGTTTTTCACAGAAACTTCTATTTTTATTATTAAAGAAGATACCTATGCAGCTGTTTACGCCACTTGTAAAGAAAATGAAAAAGCAATTGTTTGCATAAACGGAACGGGCTCTAATTGTAGCTATTTTGACGGTTCAGAAGTTATTCAAGCTGTAGATTCATTAGGTTATTTAGCAATGGATGATTGTGGAGGTGTTCAATTTGGTAGAGAAATGATTCGTTCTTATTTTTTTAAAACAATGCCAGAAAATTTACGAGTAAAATTCGCAACTTCTTATGATTTAAATTCAGATACAATCAAAAATAGATTTTATAAAACTGAAAATCCAAATGCTTATTTAGCTTCGTTTTTGCCGTTTTTAATTGAACATAAAAGTGAATCTTTTTTTAAAGAACTGATTGAAAGTCAGATTACTTTTTTTATAAATAATTATATCAAACAATTTGAAAATTATAAAGAAGTTCCCATTCATTTTGTTGGTTCTGTAGCATTTTTATTGAAAGAAAACTTTGAGGAAATTTTAAAACAAAATGAATTAACACCTGGTAAATTTTATCAGAAACCTTTAGATGGATTAATTAATTTCTATAATTAAAAAAAGTTCAGATACATTCTGAACTTTTTTTATGTAAATAATTGCGTTAAACTATAAATTAATAATCCAACAATTCCACCGACTAAAGTACCATTAATCCGAATAAATTGTAAATCTTTACCAACTTCTAATTCCAGTTTTTCACTCAATTCTTGACCATCCCAATCATGAACTGTTTTTGAAATTATGTTACCAATTTCTGAGCTGTTTTTTAATGCTAACTTATAAATCATTTTTTGAACAGTTTGATTTATTTTTGCTTGCATAATCAAGTTGTCACGCAAATTTTCACGAATTTCTTTTAAATATTTTTCGATATATTGATTTAAAGTAGAATTTTGATTTTCTAAATTATCAATTAAACTCAATTTAGAATTTTGCCAAAATTTAATAGCAAATTCTTGAATTTTTTCATCTGTGATAAAATCATTTTTCAAATTTTCAAATCGCACTTTCCAATTTTGATCCGTTTGTATTGTTTCACTAATTTCATATAATTTAGAAGATATTTCATTTCTAATTGTATGATTTTCATTTGATTCAATATCATCTAAAAAAGAAATAATTCCAGAAATCAATTGATTTGTAACAGCTTTTCCACCAATTAATCCTAAAATTGGATTTTTTTCGACTACTTTGTCATATATCGCTTCTTTGTTATTTTCTACATAATGTTTTGCTTGCGGAATAATTAATGAAATCAATCGTTGATGTTCTCTGATTTCGAGTACATAAAAAAGCCCTTTAGAAATTAAAACTTGAAGATTAACCTCATCAATTATTTCTTTTCCTTTGACAGAAATTAATTTTGAGATTTCTACATCATCAACCTTCAAAATGATATTTTTTAACACAATTTGCATTTCAACGATGAATTTATTGAAGTTTTTTTCATTTGAAATCCAATTTAAAATAAATTTACTTAAATCGATTTTACTTATATACGGACGTATTGTTTCTTGATTTAGAAAATTCTCGCTGACAAAATTTCCTAAATTTGCTCCGAGAGCATTTTTATTGTTGTTAATTAAGTTTGTATGCGGAATTTTAATTCCCAATGGATATTTAAAAAGTGCAGTTACCGCAAACCAATCTGCTAATGCGCCAACCATTGCAGCTTCAGAAAAATATTTCACGTAATTTATCCAAGATTGATTTGTGTATTTTGAAAGAAACAACATAAAAACATATATCACAGCCATTAAAAAAAATAAACCTGTGGCAATTAATTTATGTTTTTTTAATTGTTGTTTTTTGTTATTCATAATAAAAATGTTTTTATAAAGTTAGTAAAACTTTCTAAACACATTTTGAAAATTTATCCACATCTTTTTGATTTTTTTAATTCAAAAAAATATAATTCTTGTAAGATTAATTTTATTATAAATAACAAAACTTCATAAAACTTACGTTTTTTTGAAAATAAAATTATTTTATAATTAATTTCTGTTGACAAAAATAATTACTTGTTAAATATAAAAAATAAAATTATTTATAATTTATAGTTGAATAATTAATTTATGTAAATAACTATAAATATTTGTTGTGTAAAGAGTTGATTGTTTAATATAGATTTTTTTTATACTGAAATTATAGTAGAAATATATAAATCTGTATTTAATGATTAAATTATATAGTTTTTTTAAATAAAAAAAAGCACCTTAAAATAGGTGCTTTAAACTTTAAATATTTGTTTTTATTTAATACTTTCAACCATTACCATTTCATTGGTATCTGCATCGTAATCAATTCCATCAAAATTAAAACCAAATAAATTAAAGAAATCTTCTCTATATCCAGCGATATCAGAAATTTCTTCTAAGTTTTCTGTTGTAGCTTTTTCCCATAACGCAGCAACTTCAGCTTGAACATCTTCGCGCATTTCTAAGTCATCAACACGAATTCTTCCGTTTTCATCTAAAGAAACTCCGTTTTTATTGTATAAACGTTCTGAGAATAAACGTTGCATTTGCTCTATACAACCTTCATGAATTCCTTTTGCTTTCATTACTTTGTATAATAATGAAATATATAAAGGAACTACAGGAATTGCAGAGCTAGATTGTGTAACTAAAGCTTTGTTTACTGAAACGTAAGAAACACCGTTTAAATCAGCTAATAAACTATTGATTACAGGAACAGTGGCTTCTAAATCGTTTTTAGCTTGACCAATTGTACCATTTCTGTAAATTGGGAAAGTTAATTCTGGTCCGATATAAGAATACGCAACAGTTTTAACTCCTTCAGCTAAAACTCCAGCAGCTTTTAAATCTTCCATCCAGAATTTCCAATCTTCACCACCCATTACTGCGATAGTATTATCAATATCTTCTTGATTTTCAACAGGATTTATTGTTATATCAGAAACTACTCCTGAATGAAAATCTACAGTTTTGTTTGAGAATGGTGCACCAATAGGTTTTAATACAGATGCGTATGCAACTCCTGTTTTTGGATGCGTTCTTCTTGGAGAAGCTAAACTATAAACGATTAAATCAACTTGACCTAAATCTTGTTTGATTAATTCGATAGTTTGTTTTTTAATATCATCAGAGAAAGCATCTCCGTTGATTGATTTTGCGTATAAACCAGCAGCGTGAGCTTCTTTCTCAAAAGCAGCAGAATTATACCAACCTGCAGTTCCTGTTTTTCCTTCAGAAGCTTCTTTCTCAAAAAATACTCCAATTGTTGCAGCATCAGAACCGAAAGCAGCTGAAATTCTTGAAGCGATACCAAATCCAGTTGAAGCACCGATTACTAAAACTTTTTTAGGTCCGTTTTCAATTTTACCTTTTGATTTTACGTATTCAATTTGATTTTTAATGTTTTGAGCAGCTCCTTCTGGATGTGCTGTTAAACAAATAAAACCTCTTGTTCTTGGTTTAATTATCATTGTTATTTCTATTTTTTAAGTATGTTGAATCTATAATCTGATTAAATTGAATCATCTTTTTCAAATGATAATTCAATTCAAAAATCTATCAAAGTTACTTATTTATAAGTTCATATAAAAGTAAAAATATTTTAACTAAAAATTTAATTTAGAAACACTTTATATTTAATGAATAATCAAAAAAAAGGTGGTCGAATTTAGATAAAACAAAATAAAAAAGAATTAAATTTTAATTCTCTATTTTTTCTCTGTGATACTGTCTGTTTTGTACTAAAAAAAGAATATAAAAAAAACAAGATACTTTTTTTTGTTAAATTTTAAATTTTATTTATTATTTTTGTTAAAAAAAATATGAAAAGAATAAGTAGAATTATTTTAGTATCATTCGCAATTGCTACATTAACATTAATGAGTTGCGGTAGTAAAGACCAAGTTTTAGAAAAAGGAACTGCAATTGAGTCTACAAAAGCAGCTGTTGATGCTATTACATCAGACAAAAAAGCAAATGAAGGTAAACGATTTACAATTGAAGGGTATCTTAATTATACACCTTTACATCGAGTTTATACAAATCGTTATCAAACAGTTCATGTAAATTCAGAACCGAATAAAAAAGGAGAATGGATTGGAGATATTTCTATGAAATGGGGAGAAAATGAAAAAAATAAAGTTTTTGTTACTGAAACAACAGGAGAAACATTTTTTTACGACAATGAAGGGAAATCTTTAACTAATAATGATAAAGTTAGTATTTCTTTTAGTGTTTCTGAAGATGAAACGTATCCAATTGATATTAGAATTGACAAATTATAAAATTGATAATTATATTTAAAAACAAATCCTTCAGAATTAACTGAAGGATTTGTTTTTAAATATCTAAACGAAAAGTTTTTCTTTCTTTGTGAGTAATAGGATTGAATTGCTGCCAAAGTTGTTGAATCTTGTTATTCTCGATTAACAATGGATTTGTTTCAACGGTTTTAATTCCCCTTCTTTTAAAATTAACATGTAAATCTCTAAAAATTAAAGCTGTAATACCTTTATTTTGAAACTTAGGGTCTACACCAATTAAATAAAATTCGACATGATCATTTTTTCTCATGGCTTTCAACAAATGAAACCATCCAAAAGGCAAAAGTTTACCGTTTGCTTTTTGAAAAGCTTTAGAAAATGAAGGCATGGTTATTCCAAACGCAATTATTTTTCCGTTTTCATCTACAATGCAACTGATGAAATCCGGATGAATAAAATTCAAATATTTCTCTTTATAATGATCAATTTGAAATTGCTGAATTGGAACAAAACTTTGTAAATCGGCGTAACTTTTATTTAAAAGTCCAAACATCTCATCAACATACGGAAGTACATCTTTTATTGATTTGAATTCTAACGAACGAACTTTATATCTTTTTTCAATAAGTGCTGAAATTTTTGTCATATCAATCGTTTCAGTAATTTTTTGAATTTTCATAAAATATTCAATCCATTCAGCTTCTGGCTTATACCCCAATTGATTTAAATGTTTTGCATAATAATCAAAATTATAAAAACCAATCATTGTTGCAGTGTAATCAAAACCTTCTGTAAGCATTCCGGCTTTGTCCATATTTGAAAAACCCATCGGACCTTCAATGTATTCGACTTTATGTTCTTTTCCGAAAGCGATAACCTTATCCAACAAAGCTTTGGTTACCTCAATATCATCAATCATTTCTAGCCAACCAAAACGCGCTTTATTTTTTTTAAGCTCGTTAACTTCGGTCCAATTGATTATAGCTACAACGCGCCCAACAATTTCGTTGTTTTTATAAGCGAGAAAATATTTAGCTTCTACAGTTTTAAAAATATCTTGATTTGGATCAAAACTTTTTAATTCATCGTTAATTATTGGTGGAACCCAATATTTATTGTCTTTATATAATTTAAACGGAAATTTAACAAAATCGTTTAATTCTTTTTTAGATAAAACTTCTCTAACTTCAATCATTATTCTATACCTTCTACGGTTTCTTGTTTGTATTTTTTGTGCGTTCTCCAAGAAGCACCGATTTGTCCATTCATTTTATGTGGTGTATTTCCGATTGAGGTTCCGCCAGAAATATCCAATTGTAGATTTTTATTAACTAAGTAAGTAAAACCACCACGTAAAATACAATCGTCTTTAAAGTTTTGTTTTACACCTTCATATTTTCTAAAAAAACCTTGGTTTTCAGCAAAAACTGACCAACGTTGACTAAAGCCATAAGATAAAGTTGCGATGTAACCATAGCTTCTAAAATCGTTATCTGTTGCGTTTTCAATAATTAAATTTGTAACAAAAGACAAATTATTATTGATATGCTGTTGTGTAATAATCATTCCTTTAAGTGTTGTAGAAGGCATGTTTTTTGGAAAGTAATTTTCATCTCCTTTAAAATCTGCACCTAGATAAACTGCAACTGCTGGTACTAATCTTCTCCATTTGTATCTTTGATTAGCTTTCCAACTGTAAACATTTCGTTTTTCAACATAGTTACGATATGAATCGTAAATCATATATTTTGCACCGATTGAAGATTGTCTAAAACTATTAAAATTTTGCTTCTGGTCGAAAACAACTTGTTTTGTATTATCGTATTTTAAATCAGCAACAAATTCTAATTGCTCAAAAAAAGCTCCATATCGAAATTGTAAATCAACTAATGTATGATTGTTATATCTTTCGTTACTATATTCATCTTTCTGGAATCCAAGTCCAGCTTCAATTTGTAAAATAGATTTACTAACCGAATAAGCTCCCATCGATAAACTAGGTCTGTTCGAATTAATTTCTTTTGTGTATTGTGCATTTGCCAAAAAACCAAAAAACAGAAAACAGCTTGTGAAAATTTTCTTCATTATCGTTTGTTATTCGTATTCTTTATGGATTAAAAAAAGTTCGTTTTTATCGTCTATATTTGGAAAACTTTGTAAGACAAATTTACTGTTTTCAAATTGATTTTTATAAGATTTATTTTTTTCAAGATCAATTTTATTCAAAACTATTGTGTTGAATAAAATATAACCTTTAGGTTTTAAAATTCTTTTAATGTTGGAAATAAAAATTTCTGAATAAACAAAATCTGGCATGAAACAATCTTCGAAAATATCAATGATTATTAAGTCATATAGTTGGTTGGTTTCTGTAACAAATTTATTAGCATCTTCTAGAATTATTTCAAAATTGGGAATTGTATTAATTTGAAAATATTTTTCAGCAACCTTAAGAACTATTGGGTCAATTTCAATTCCTGTCATTTTATTTTCAAATTTGAATTCTTTAGTTAATGTTTCAACAACACTTCCTCCAGCAACACCAAGCAATAAAATATGCTGCATTTGATTGATGTTTTCAATTCCAATTTTTAGTAATCCCTTACGTAAAACCTTTTGTAAATTTCCGTATGAATAATTAGTATGTTTTGTATCAAGAACCATTTTGCCGTTGTTCCAAGTAAGTTCCAATTGATCACTAACGTTTGAAGGAATGATTTCAATCGGAATAGGCATTATATAACTTAGGAATTTCTTTATCATTGGATTGCTTTGAAATTCAAATATAATAAAAGTTTACTTCGGTCGGAACGATTTGAAAGTTCCATCTTTATAAAAGAATAAAATTTGTTCAATTTCAGATTCATTTCTCAATGGAGATAAAGGAACTTCGTTGTCAATTTGTTGAATGAAATCAGAAGTTGATTTTTGAAAAGTGTTTTTAGATTCATGTTTCTTCTCGATATCTAATTCTAAATTAGAAATTTCATTTTGATCATTATTTATTTCTTTATTAAATTCAAAATCATTTTTTGAATTTGAAATAGAGGCTATGGCTGCTTTTAAAAATGGGCCTTCGCCAATTGCTAACCAATTCAAATTGATTTGAGGAAAGGCTTCGTAAGTTTTCAAAATAAAATCTAAACTAGGTTTATTTCTTCCAGAAAGTATATGCGACATACTCGAACGTTGTACACCAATTTTGTCTGCAAAAGTAGAAGCGTTTAAAGAAAACTTCTCAAAAATAAATGATAAACGTTTATTAAAACCTTCCATAATTATAGATTACAAAGTGATTGTTACAAATGTAAATAATATTATTTAGAAATAAAAACGTAATTTAAATCACGAAAACAACATATAGTTTTACTTTAGTTGATTTAAGCTAAATCTTTGATTAATAGTTAAATATAAGTTTAAATTAGGTTGTTTTAAATTTATTTACAATTGTAAACTTTAAGTAATTTACAATTGTAATCTATTCAAATAGAGCATTGTTTTACATTTGTAATCTACATATTTAAAATATCAACTTTAAAGAATCTTCTTAAAAATTTACCCTCTGATTTTTTAATCAAAATCTTTTGATTTACTGTAAATTCAATTGTTTTATTATCTTTTAAAGTCACATTTTTTCTAATCACATAGCTCGCAGTTTTCAAAATAAAAGTATGAATTTCGTTTATAGGTGATTTAGAATTAACAATTTCTAATTCTAGTTTATCAAATTGTTTCATTCCAAAAGTATAAACTGAATATCCGTTTTCTGACTTTCATATGCCAATATAAATCCTAAGCGGAATTGGAATTTCATTGCTGGCAATTTCATCATGAAAATTCAAATATTGTTGTCTCGGAATTAATAGAGTTTAGTTTCCTTGATAAACACCAATTGCATCTGAAGTTAATAAAATGGAATATATAATTTTTGAAAGCAGGAAGTGTTTTTCTAAATTAGATTTATTTCCATTCATAATTGAAACAATTGCATAACCATCGATATCTTTAATGTCGTTTAAAACATTTGTCCAGTTATACGCATAGTTTGCAGTTGGCTGAAATATTAATAAGCGGTTTTGATTTAGGTTAAAGTATGTAATAACATTTAGTGTTTTAACTTAAAATTAAACATACATGATGTTGTTTTTTACTGAATCTTCTAAATTTAATTTTCATCATCTAAAAAATAGAATAGTATAAATCTATTTATCGTAATAAATCCAAAGTAAAACGGGTTTTTCTGTTTTAATTAATTTATTATCAAGATATGTCATCATTTGATCATCTGTAACCGGACAGCCGTGACTAAATCCCATAGGTAAATGAAACGGATAAATTTCTGTTGAAGAAACTGGTGTGTAGGAGTGAAGTACAACAATACGCTTAAATGCATTGTCGTTAGTTTTTTCAAGACCGTGAAGTTTATAATGTATATTAATTCCGAATTGACTATACGAACGCGCTCCAATTTTAAATTTACCAATAGAAGACAATAAGCTTCCTTCTTCATTGCTAAATAATGGTGTTGCTCCTGTACTTTTTTTATTGCCTTTTCCACTTCCATGAGCACAAAGAGCGCTTTTTACAATTTCATTATTTTCGAAATTATAGACAAACATTCTGTTTTTTCCTGAATGAATGGTCATGTCAACGAGGATACAAAACTCAGTATTAAAATTATTTTCTTTACAAAAGTTAAGAGCTTCGGTTGCTTTTGTTTTTATTTGTTCAGAAAATTCGTTTTCAATTTCTTCTTTATTATTTGAATTTGAGCTATTTTCTTTACAACTTATAATTACAATTAAAAGCATAAAAGCTAAGATTGATTTTAGCATATTTTAATATTTTTAAAAAGAAAACCATTTATTTATGTAAAGTTTAAAATTACATAAATAAATGGTTTTTAAATTTAAATGCTTCGATAGTTATTTGTTCTTTTTGTTCCAAACCGAAATGACATTTCTGATTTTACGTGTCCTTTCGTTTAAAACTTCATTATCTTCATAAGCGACTTCTAATTTATGCACAAACTTTTCTGCTATTTTTCTTTTTCCACCTGCATTTTTATAAGTTCTTAAAACATCTAAAACATCAGTTGAAAAATGTTCTTCTTGCCTTACAATTCTTTTTAAGGTCTTGAATAGTTCTTGATCTGTCATTTTTTTGTTTTTTTTGGTTAGATTTCATTTTTCAGATTTAAATCTGTTATTAATTCTCGAACCTTATTCATAAAATCTTTTCCTGGATCTTCTTTTCCTGTAAAATAATTAGGATCTAAATCTTTCCATAATTTAGATTTTCTAAATTTACCATATTCATAATGTCCAATTAAATATTCAATAGGATATTCATTACTAAGTTTGCGAATCAAAAAAGCATTAGCTTTAACTTGTTTTTCTGTCAACGGTTGTGTTTTACTTCCGATGTTTTCAACTCCAACAGCGCAATAATTTAACCCGATGGTATGTCTAGCAAACAAAGTATCAGGAATGATTTGATAAATAGTTCCATCGCGATCAACTAAATAATGTGCTGATACATTTAACAAACTTTGTTTTTTATTGTATGTTCTTGAATTTTCTATTTGTGTTTTATTAAAATAATTAAAATTGCTCGTTACAGTTCCGCCAGCTGTATAATGTAAAACAATAATTTTTGGAGTAATTAAAGGTTTTTCTTGAATTAATCCATGATGATCTTTGAGATATTCTATACTTAATTTTTCTCGTTCTAAATTATAAATAATTGGCTTTTGTATAATTTTAAAATCATTTGATGATTGTGCAAAAGCAATTTTTGAAAACCCAATAATACAGTAAAGTATTACTAGATTTCTCATTCAAATTTCTTTATAAATTCAATATTTTTCTTCTCAATATCGGTTAAAAATTTATCTACATTTTTATATCTACCATAATACCAATCTTGTTCATTGAAATAATCTTTCATTTCTTGAGTATTGAAAATATAACCGTGTCGAGCATAAATTTCATTTCGCATTACTTTAAGGTCAAAACTATTAAGACCTTTTAAATCCTTTGCATTTAAAATTCGTTGCGATGCTTCTGGATATAATCCTGGAAAATATTGTTGTTGTTTTGCTGGTCTTTGCGCATGAACTTGCGAAAAAGATGTATTAGGAATTAATGCAAATAATCCTAACAATAAGAGAATTCTTTTCATTTTATAGTGGTTTTATATAAGTTGGTATCACTAAATTATGAAAATAAAAGATAGGTTTCTAAAATATTTGCAAAAAAATATTTTTCACATAATGAAAGTTTAAACATTTTATTTACAAATGCTTATGTTGTTTTATTCTTCTTGCTAAAACATCTTTTTTTAATATTAGAAAAAAAAAATTAAAAAGAGTGTAACAAAAAAATAATTTCAGATACTAATTGTTAAAAGAGATTTAAATTCTGATTTATTATCTAAAAAAATAAATTATTCAAGTTTTATTTGATTAATTAAATAATTATAAAATCATCTTAAATTAAAAAGAAAAAATAAAATATAAAAAATTAACATTTAAAGAAAAGAAATTATGAAAAAAGCAGTTTACTTATTTATGTTCTCAATGGTTACTTTAATTGGAGCTACAATTTACTCTAATAAACAATTTAATAATGATGGTTGTGATTTATCAGGAAAATTAGTTGAAAACTCAAGTTCTGAAGTTATTGATAATGCATTAGTGACCGTTTCTGATAACGGTAAAGTTATCGCTCAAACTACAGTAAAAAATGACGGTTCATTCGCTTTTAAAAATTTACCAAATAGATTGTTAAGTCTAAGTATTGAAAATGTTGCTTATACTACTGTCAATAAAACTATAAACTTAGTTAATGCAAACAGTTTCAATTTTGGTAACATATCATTAGATACACATGTTAATATATTAGAAGAAATGATTATTCTAGTTAAAAGATAAGATTTGTGATTTATATCTCCAAAAAAATGGTCGAATTAATTTCGACCATTTTTTTTTATAAAATTTGATTGTATTAATTATCTTGAATTTTTTCTACTTTCAAAATCTCATAAGAAATTTCACCATCATTTGTAGGCCATTTTACAATGTCACCTTCTTTGTAACCAACAATAGCGATTCCTACATCAGATAAAATAGAAAATTTGTTTTTGTTTGGTTTAGCTTTTGAAGGTCCTACAAAAGTTACAGTTTTAGTTTCGTTTTCTGTTTTAACAGTTACGATTCTATCAACTGTAACAATATCGTTTGGTAATTCTTTTCTGACTACTTGTTTGGCAAATTTTAATTCGTTTAAAAGAATTTCTTCTTCAACTTTAGTAACTTTTCTTCTACGAACGTGATCTTTTATTAAATCATAAACTCCGGTTGTTAAAATGATATTTTCTGACATGATATTTTTTTAAAAAAATTTAATAAATACAATACTCCAGCTCTCTAATGAAATTTAGATGCAGTATATTTATTTCTAATAAGTTTTATTTATTGATACAAAAGTGACCCTGTAGGAGTATTTACAGGGTAGAAGTGATAAATTCTTTTGAATCTTTTAGGAAAATATCGTCAAGCAAATAGTATAACGAACTGAAAAGTCGTTCTAATCTGTTATCCGATAAATAATAGTTAGAAAGGTTCATTATTTAATATTTTGTACAAAAATAATATTTTAAATTCTGAAAGACAAGTTTTTAATATTTAATTAAAAAAGAACTTTGTCATTTTTACGTAATTCATCTAAATAATTGCGTTTGTCATCTCTGTAGAATAAATTCATTGTTTCGAAAGGAATTAATTTTAAATCTTTATTTACTATATGAACACATGATTTTTTTACCGCACGGACATCAAAATCATGAGCATCCATAAAATTCATTATTATATTTCGAAATAAATTATCATAATCTAAATTTGGAGCACAAACTTCTGGTAAATAACACAATAATTGATTTACTTTTGATTGTACCTTATCAACTGAAATTCCTGTGCTAAAAATGTCAATTAATTGAATTTTCAGATGTTATTGATTAAAGTTAGTTTGATTTAAATCGTTTTTTTTATTAATTATTCAAAATTTAGAAGTTGTACTTGTAGTTTATTCCATGTCGAATCAGTAACAACTTGATTATAATCTATTTTTGATTTATTGATTTTTCTGAAAACGGATTTAGATCTTTCTTTTGAATTAGGATGTGTACTGATCCAATTTTCAAATTCTGTATTTGATTCGTTTTTCGAAATTCTTCTCAAAAAATCTGCAAAAGGAATCGGGTTAACGTTTGCTTTTTCTAAATAAATAACAGCAGTCAAATCAGCTTCTTCTTCTTTTTTTCGATCAAAAGCAGTTGAAGAAAGTGTGTGTACTATATTTCCTATCACTTGATTATTGCTACCTGAAATTGCAGAAAGTAAAACAGTTAAACCAATTTCTTGAGTTAATTTTTCGTTTATATGATCCAGTTGTATATGTGCTAATTCATGTGAAATGACACCTAAAAGTTCTTCTTGATTTTTAGATTCAATAATCAACTGTGAATTTAAAACCAAGTGACCATCAGGTAATGCAAAAGCATTTACTTCGTTTGTATTGATGATATGAATTTTAATAGAATTAGTATCAATACCGTTTGCAGTCGCAATATGATTTACCAAAGAATCAACAGTTTGTTTAATATTCTTGTTTTTAATTTCGTCCTCACCCATGGAATAATATTCCCAGGTTAATTCACCTAATTTTTCTTCAGTTTTTGAATTTAGTTCGTTTATTTTAAAAATATTAACCCAATCAATTTGAGTAAAACCGAACCAAATTCCTAAAAAGAAACAAATTGTAATTGAAAGTTCAAATAATATCTTTTTCATTTTTAGGACTTAAAATTAAATTAGTTAAACTTCCGTAAATCCACCATTCAACTTGAACACCTTTTCTTGTTTCAATTGCTGAATAAACAGTCATAACAAATTCGGTTATATTAAAAATAACTAAAACCAATAGATAAGCAAAATAAGCATTTGAGATATTGTTAAAATCAATAATTATTGAAATGGTCCACCAAAAAGCAATGTTATTGACAATTAGTAAAATGAATTGGGAAATCAATGCTTGTGTACAATGCCATTTTACAAAATAGGTCGATTTTCTATTTGCAAAAAAGAATATTAATGTACAAATCAGATTTACAATCGGTATTGGTAATCCAACAATAATTCCAACCAAAGACATGAGATAACTATTTGAAGCTTTTTCTCTTTCATGTTCAGTTGGCGTAAAATTTAATTTTTTAACTTTTATCATAGCTGTTTATTTATGTTCCAAATCCAATTTAATACTAACAGAATAATTGCAGGAATATAGAATTTTGGTTTACTCATTTTTTTTTCAAAAGCTTTGTAAAAATTGAAAAATGATTCTTTTTTGAGTACGAAATCATATAAAATCCAAATTGGAATAATCATTAAAATTAAAAAAATAATGAATCCAAGAGGATTTATAACAAAAGCTTCTGGTAAATTTCCTTTTAAAATTGATAAAACCGATCTTGTAGAACCACAAGAAGGGCAGGGTAGTGAAGTTAAATTTTTAAAATGACAAACTGTAATTCCAGCTTCTTTCTTTATATTAATAAAATTATAAATCAGCCAAATGTAACTAAAGATACAAGCTGTAAATATGAAAAAATACAGCTTGTTTCTAGATTTTATCATAATCTAGCGTACATCATTAAGGTTTCAAAATTTTTTTCGCGTGTCGCTCCCATAATTAAAAATAAGTCAACAATTGCCCAAATGTAGAAACCACCACAAGTTAAAAGTTTACCAATTCCTATTCCTACGTCACCAATCATAAATCTATCGATTCCAAATAATCCAGCTAATAGCGAAACAATTAAAATAGTTGTTGGGTCTTTAAATTGAATAGAAGAGATATAAGCCCATTTTGAATCATCTAATTCTAATAATAAATTTCTAATGTTATATATCTGATGACTTTCAAAATATTTAGCGTTTGTCATCATGAACATATCAACTTTTTGCGCATCCATTGCAATTTTTATTTTTTGATTAATATAACGCTAAGATAGAAGATATAGATTTTTTAACAAATTTTT
The DNA here is from genome assembly GCF_013389595.1 of Flavobacterium sp. I3-2. NCBI lineage: Bacteria > Pseudomonadati > Bacteroidota > Flavobacteriia > Flavobacteriales > Flavobacteriaceae > Flavobacterium > Flavobacterium sp. I3-2. The sequence goes on along the minus strand of NZ_CP058306.1, from coordinate 2,829,158 downwards.
TTATAAAATTTATTATAAAAAAAAGGAAACAATTTCTTGTTTCCTTTGTCGTAGCGAAGACGGGAGTTGAACCCGTGACCTCAGGGTTATGAATCCTGCGCTCTAACCAACTGAGCTACCTCGCCATTTTAGTGTTGGTTACACTTTGCGGAGAAAGAGGTATTTGAACCTAATCTCTTAAAGTTAATAAAATCAGCTGTTTTCAATTAGTTAAATAAAATTGCCACGAAATTGCCACAATTTTGAAATTAACTTGAAACTGATTAAATATATTATTTAGCTTACAATTTAAGATATTAAATCTTTAATCAATATGCGTAAAATTTAGAACTTGAATGAAAATATTATTTCCATGTTGAATATTTTAAAAGCTTGTACTTTTGTTATTTTCAACGGTGCAAATATAGCCCTGTTTTTAATATCTACCAAGTTTCTAAATACATTTTTTAATAAAAAACGGAAACTTTTTTCTTTTGATTAGTAATCAAATAGTTAGTTTTGGTGATTTTATCCACTTTTTTTATTAGTATGATAAAAAATCTATTTTAAATTATTCATCTATGAGAATTTGATGATATTTAAGTAAAGAATTATCATCATTATACTATGTTTAATTGTATTAAACTTCTAAAACCTGGATGGTAAGATGGAAAGTATTTAATGTACCCAAAAGTTTGTAATTCCTTAAAATATTTATGATACGTTGGAAAAGTACGTATATGTGATAACTGCATAAGTTTTGACCTACTTACTCTTATATTATTCACATCATTTTGTAAATGAGATAGTCTGCATATTGCCAATAATAAAGAGATATGCCAAACGTTTATTCTATCATCTTTATTAATTTTATCAAAAATGATAAATAATTGTTGAGTTTTCATAAAACAATATTATTTAAACATGTTTATTAAATCGCTTTTTTTATAATAGTAAGATCCCATTATTTGTTTGAATTGAATTTTTCCAGAGATACGCAAGTTCTGAAGTGTCCCAGGAGATATATCAAGAAATTTTCTTACCGATTTACTTCTAAGCCATTCTGAATTTAAATCATCTTCATTAGTTTTTTTTATTTCTATTTCCAAAAATTCTTTAATATCATTCACAATAAGAATACGCAATTGTCTTAAATCATCTTTTGTTAGCATGTTTTCCATATCAATCAAATTTTAATTTTTTGCAACCTAATTTTATTTAGGTTTATTATCATTCAAAGGGAATAAAGTAGCTTAGTTTTGCATTAGTTGTCTATGATATCAGTCTTCTATAATTTGTAATTTTTTTTTACTTTCCAAATTCTCCAAAAAAACTTTTTTTCTACCCACATATACCAATTGACTTATAGTTTAATTCATCTTTCACTTGCACTAATAAACCCCTCATATTATTGATTAAATCAGTGATTTTTACGAAGTGTTAATATTTTCTTAAATCAGCAAAACCAATTGGCAATACTTGGCTTAAACATTTATCGTCAAGCTTCAATTTTGCATAGTAAACTTAAACCGAATACTATGAACATAGAAAGAATTGAATTTTTAGCATGGATGGAACGAATAATGGAACGTTTCAATATTTTGAGTGAGCACATGTATAATTTACAAAATAAACGTAATAGCATCGATGGAGAGGAGCTGTTAGATAATCAAGATGTTTTACAAATTTTAAAAATCAGTAGTCGTTCACTACAGCGATACCGTTCTTCTGGTAAACTTGCCTATTACACCATCAGCGGGAAAATTTATTATAAATTATCAGATGTTCATCAATTTATTCGTGACAGCTTAAATCCTACTTTACCTAAAAAGAAAGACAATCAATGACAAAGCTTACCACTAAAAGTCAAACCAATTAGAATAAATAGATCCCCAACTATTTTCGTTTCTAGATTTTAAAATATAGACAATGGAAAAAGAAAAAGTCAAAACACATGAAAGTTCTGATCAACTACATGATATTTTACTGGTATTAGACAAAGAAAAAATGAAAATAAAAGCTGTCAAGAATATTGATGAAAATGGGAAAATGAAAACAGTTTCTCCAATCAATAAAAACGAAAGTCAATTTGTCAAAATTGATAAACAGGGTGATTTCATTTCAAATTTTGTTTCAAATTTTTTAAGACAATTAAAAGATCCTACCCAATTTATTTTTTTTAAAATTCCTGCAAAACAAGCTATTGAAAAGGCACAGCAATTTCAAGAACAAATCAATGATCTAACATCCTTAGGTAAAAAATCAATGGAAGAACACGAAATTAAGTTTGACCGTAATTTAAATAATGAAATTAAAAATCAAAATCATATGGAAAAATCACAAACACCAACAGAATTGAATGAATATCGTTTTAAAACCGACCAAATCGATTGGTCAACAATGAACAATCTAGGATTGAGTAAAGAACGACTTGAAAAATTAAATCTTTTAGATCCCCTATTAAAAGGTTATAAAACCAACGAATTAGTTCCTATTAGCGTAAATATGGGAGGAGCAATTGTTAGAACAGACGCTCGCGTGTCGTTACAACAAACAGAAGAGGGTAAAATAGTTGCAGCAATTCATGGAATTAGAAAAGAGCCTAATTTAAATTTTGAATTTTTCGGACACCAATTTACAGATCAAGACAAAAAAAATTTACTAGAAACAGGTAATATGGGACGAGTAGTTAATTTGGTTAATTCTAAAACAGGAGAAAATATTCCTTCAATTGTTAGTATTGACAAGTTAACAAATGAATTAATTGCACTTAAATCAGAATTTATTAAAATTCCAGACGAAATTAAAGGAGTAAAACTAAATGAAGCTCAAAAGCAAACTCTGCAAGAAGGTAAGCCTTTAAAACTCGAAGGAATGATTTCCAAAAAAGGCACCGAATTCTCAGCCATCGTACAATTTAATGCAGATAAACGTTATGTGGAGTTTCAATTTGATAAAAATACCAATCCTTCACAAACCCAAAACAAACCAAATCCTCCTCAAGAAACACCAAAAGCTTTTAGAGGAAAAGATCTCAACGATGATCAATATAATAAACTTAAAGAGGGACAAACGGTCTATGTTGATGGTTTAGTTGATAAAAAAGGACAGAATTATCAAGGATACATCACGATGAATAAAGAGTTTGGAAAAATTGAATTCTCATTTCAAAATCCAAACAAATTAAAAGAACAAGCTAAACCAACACAAGCCCATAAAACACAAGTTGCTGTAAATTCTGAAGGAAAAACAAATGAAGCAACCAAAAAAATAAAAGAACCCTTAAAGTCCGCTCAAAACAATCCTGAAAAGCCAAAACAAAAAGTAGATCAAGAAAAACAACAACCGACTGTAAAATCCAAAAGACAAAAAATCTAGCAATTTATGAAAACGATCATCACAGAAAAACCAAGTGTTGCAAGAGAAATTGCTTATGTGCTAGGTGTAACGGAAAAAAACGATGGTTACTTAAAAGGTAATGGTTATTATATTACTTGGGCTTTTGGTCACCTAGTAGGTTTAGCCATGCCTGAGGATTATGGATTGTCGGGTTTTGAAAAAGCAAATTTGCCCATACTTCCTAATCCATTTTTATTAACCGTTCGAAAAGTAAAAAAAGACACTAAATACACCATAGATCCAGGAGCTTTAAAACAGCTTAAAATTATAGAAAAGCTCTTCGATAAAAGTGAAAGTATTATTGTAGCTACAGATGCTGGTAGGGAAGGAGAGTTAATATTCAGACAAATCTATGCTTATTTAAATTGTACCAAACCATTTCAAAGACTTTGGATTAGTTCTCTTACCGAAAAAGCGATTAAACAAGGATTTGAAAATCTGAAAGAAGGAAATACTTTTGATGGCTTGTATTATGCTGCCCAAGGACGTAGTCGTTCAGATTGGCTTGTGGGAATAAATGCTACACAAGCACTCAGTATTGCTGTAGGCAACGGAATGTATTCTTTAGGTCGAGTACAAACCCCAACTTTAGCATTAATCTGTAAACGTTTTTTAGACAATAGAAGTTTCGAAGTTAGTAATTATTGGCAAATAGAACTTCTATTTAATAAAGATTATATAGAGTTTAAAGGTAGTTCGCAAATAAAATGGAACGAACAAAATGCAGCAATAAATTCCTTAAAGTCCATTCAACGTAATGAAAAAGCTACCGTTGCATTAATAGAAAACAGAAACCTCACAGAACAAGCTCCATTATTATTTGATTTAACGGGACTGCAAAAAGAAGCAAATAAAAAGCTAAACCTTACAGCAGAAGATACCTTAAATATTGCACAAAGTCTCTACGAGAAGAAATTCATAACGTATCCTAGAACCGGAAGTAAACACATTCCTGAGGACATGTGGGATGAAATTCCGAAGTTATTAAGAGCTTTACAAGAGCATGAAAAGTATAAATTAGAAGTATCTAAGTTAAAATGGGGGCGTTTCAATAAACGTATTGTAAATGATCTGAGAGTCACCGATCACCACGGATTATTAATCACAGATAAAATTCCTTCAGCTTTATCGGCAAAAGAAAATGCAATTTATAATTTGATCGTTTTTCGATTGCTTGAAGCCCTTTCATCATCTTGTATTAAAGAAATAACAGTTGTGAATTTAGAAGTACTACATTACGAATTTACAATAAAAGTTGTTAAAATAGTAGACGTGGGGTGGAGAGCTATAAAAGGAAGTCTTTCTGAAGATGATAATGAGCTATTACAACATTTACCAAATCTTAAAGTAGGAGACGAGCTAAAAATTAAAAGGCATTAATGTTAGAAAAACAAACCAAACCTCCAATGCTTTATACAGAAGCAAGTCTTTTATCAGAAATGGAAAACGCTGGAAATACTATTGAAAATGATGAAGCAAAAAAAATATTAAAGAATATCGGAATTGGAACACCAGCAACCAGAGCGTCAATCATCGAAACTTTATTTAAACGTAACTATATTGAAAGACAAAAAAAAGCATTACTTCCAACCCAAAAAGGCTTGTTTGTTTATCATAAAGTAAAAAATATGAAAATTGTAGATGTAGCTTTAACAGCTGAATGGGAGATTCAATTTGAGAAAATCGAAACCAGAAAACTAAATCCCAATACTTTTCAAAAAGAAATTGAAGTATTAACAAAATCCATTACAGAAGAATTACTTCAAACTACTACTATCCAAAATAGTCAACCAAAATTAACTTGTCCTAAATGTAAAACGAATCATCTTCTAATTCGGGATCAGATTGTGAAATGCTCAGACGAACTTTGTAATTGGGTACAGTTTAGAAACATTTGCGGCATACAGTTAACAATCAATAACATTGAGGCATTGATAAGTAAGGGTAAAACAGGACTGCTAAAAGGAATGAAAAGTAAATCAGGAAAAATTTTCAGTGCTTTTATCATTTTGAATGAAAATTGTAAAACATCTTTCGAATTTGTTTAAAAATGAAATAAAAGATATAATTTATATAGGAAACAGTTCTTTCTTTCAATAATTAAAATCTTATTATATTACAAGAAACCCTCCAATTTTGAAGGGTTTCTGATTAAACTTTAAATGTTGTAATCTTTACTATTAATTAGTAGAAGATATCAAAAAAGATGAATGATCTATGTTGTTATTACTTTGTCAATATACCTTGAATTCATAATTCTAACAATTCCCATATAATCTAATTGTAATGTAACAATGCTACCTACTGCATAATTATGCTCATTTTTTCCCAGATCAAGAACAATTATGTCTGAAGTAGCTGCTTCAATTTTAATATGGTCATCTAAAGGATTTAAATATTTAATATCTACATCCAATAAACCAATATCAATTAAAGCCCGAATACTTTTTTTACCCAAATCATTTAAATTAAACTTTGGGATGTCACCAGTAACAGAAGTTCCCATTTCACCAGATGGGATTAATGGTTTTTCATATAATTCAATTATTTCAGCACAGAGTTCAAAAACATTTTGTTTTAGTTCTTTATAATTTGATTGATCATAAGCATTAGTACCCATAAATAAAGTTTCACCAATTCTAAAATGATTAATCTTACTATCTATAAGTTTATTTTGTAACAAGGGTATAGTCACTGAAGAGCCGCCTGAAATATATTTTAATTTAGTTTTGTATTTTAACTCTACAAGCTGTTTATAAAGGTATAACTGATTAAGTTTATCAGAGTTTGGCAATATCCCATACAAACATGATAAATTACTTCCAATTCCAATAATTTCTATATTACTTAATTGATGAGCATTATCAAACAATTCTAAAAAATCTTCTCTCATTACACCCTCGCGTAGTTCTCCTAAATCAATCATTAAAATTATTTGATGCTTTTTGTTATTCTTTTTAGCTTCCTCATCTAAAAGCTTAATAGTATATAAGCTAGAGTTTAGGCTAACGTCTGCATATTTAATAATTTCACTAATTACCCCTTTAGCAGGTGGTTTAATATAGATTGTTGTGCAATCAGGTTTTCTATTTTTTATAATTTTTAAATTACTGATTCTAGAATCCGAAAAGCTTTTAATATCAAGAGAAAAAAGAATTTCTAAAAAACATTTGTTTCCACATAATATTTTGGTTACTACAGACCATTCAATTTCTTGATCTTTAAAGAAAGCATTAAGATATTTATAATTATGATAAAGTTTGTCTTTGTTTAGTATAATATGTGCCATCTTATTTTTCTAATCTCATTTCTAAATACTTATTTGTGAAGCCTAATTTTTCATATAAATACTTTGCTGGATTATCATTTTCTACATGTAGTGCAATATTACCTTTTGTTTCTTCAATGATTTTTAACATTAAAAGTTTACCAATTCCTTTTCCTCTATTTTTTTTGCATGTGGCAATATAAACTAAAATATTTTCCGGAATATAACCAGACATTCCCGTTTCGTTTATAACAGAAATCCCTATGATTTCAGAATTTTCTAAAGCTTCAATTATAAAACCAGAAGTTGTTCTTTCGGTCAATTCATTAAATACATACTTAAGACATTTGCGAATGTCTTCTTTTGTATCGCCATACTCTTCTAAATTTTCATATAAAAAATTAATAATATTATTTATTTTTAAATCAGAAGGTTTGTTCGTTTCATCCCATTTAATCACTTGCATATTGTTAGAATTTTAATGTTAATTCTCTCAATTTACAATTAATTTGATAATAATAAAAAAAACGCGTCTTAATTAACTTTTTTTATACGAAATTCTTAAAATTAATCAAGTTTTGTTTGTAGATATCTAATATTTGAAATATGTAGTAAATTAGAGGTTTATCTTTTTGTAGATCTTAATAATACAAAGCCTAAAACACCTGCAATTAAAGAGGAACATAAAACAGCCAACTTTGCTTCTTCTACGAAAGTAGAATCTGAAAATGATAGATTAGAAATAAAAATTGACATAGTAAAGCCAATTCCTGCAAGAAATCCTATTCCAATAATATGTTTAAAGTTACTACCTTCAGGAAGTTGACCTATCTTAAGTTTAGAACAAATAATAGTACTCAATACAATTCCAATAGGTTTTCCTAAAATAAGTCCCAATCCTATTCCTAGACCTAAAGGTGATGTAAGGCCTTGAATCATTTCATTTTCTATCGTAATATTAGTGTTTGCAAACGCAAAAATCGGTATAATTAAGAAATTAACAGGTTTCACCAAAGCATGTTCTAATCTTTCTAAAGGTGATTCTACAGCAGTATCATTTGTAGGGATAGTCATTGCAACTAATACACCGGCTATTGTTGCGTGAATTCCAGAATGATGAATAAAGTACCAAATAAATATTCCAGGAATTAAGTATAAATATGGATTTTTAACTTGAAAACGATTCATTAAAATTAAAACGATTAATCCAATTCCTGAATAGCCAAGATAGGTTAGATCTATACCCGATGAGTAAAATACAGCAATGACTAGTATAGCTATTAAATCGTCAACAATGGCTAATGCAGCTAAGAAAATTTTTAAACTTATTGGAATTCTTTTATCTAGAAGTGAAATAACAGCCAAAGCAAAAGCTATATCCGTAGCCATAGGTATTCCCCAACCACTCGCACTAGCTTCACTATTATTAAAAAAGACATAAATAAAAGCAGGTACAATAGCGCCCCCAATGGCTGCAAGTATTGGTACTATTGCCTTTTTAGGTGAAGACAATTCCCCTTCAACAATTTCTCTTTTTATTTCTAAGCCGACTAGAAGAAAAAAAACAGCCATCAACCCATCATTAATCCACATAGATGTACTGTAATTTAAATGTACATATTCATTTTCAATTCCAAATTTATAATCTAAAATGTTTTGTAAACTTTCTGATAAGGATGTGTTGGCAATAATTAAAGAGAGAATTACACATAAAAAGAGTAATAAACCTCCAAAGTTACTTGATTTTACAAATTCTTTAAATACTTTTAGATTGATAGATTGAATCATGGTTTTAATTTAAAATTATAATATTAAGCTGCAATTAGCGCGATTAAATAAGCAATTAACGAAACTATAAAAAAAATGGTTATGATAATACTCTTCAGAATATTACCAAACAACCTCACGACTAAAAACTTATGAATGGTCAATTTATTAACGAAAGTCATAAATTTAAACTCGTCTACTGATTTTTGTTGTCTGTATTCATAATCTTTTTTAATTTCTTCTTTTATTTTATCTTCAGTTATAAAAGGTTCCAAACAGTTTTTACACGCAGTACTGTTATCTGTGAAAATTCCACATTTTAAACATTTTCTTGTAATCATAGCATTCAAGAATTAAAAATAAAATTAAACCTAAGAAATAAGCAATAAAATCAAAAAAATCAAATGTATATCTTGTATACCAAAATGGAAATATAATCTCAAAAACGAAACCATAGTATAACCAAATAATTAGCATATATCCAATGTTGTCAACTAAAATAAAACCATACAATTTTTTTAGAATTAAACTACATATCTTTAATGTAAGTGTCATGGAAATAAAATCATTGCAATAATTGTTGATAATTGGATAGAGTTTAATCCCTTGGTATTGAAGTAGCAATATTATTGTAGAACATACTATAAGTAAAAGATAACTAATGATTTTAGTTTTATATGTTAACTGTTCGATTGAATTTACATAAATAGGTACTAATTTCATATAAACAAAATAATGGAATAACTAATAATATTAGACTTAAAACATCAGGAGGCGTAATAATTGCTGAAGCTATTAATATAATAACGTAAGCATATCGTCTATAATGTTTTAATAAATCATGATTAACTATTCCTAATTTGTTAAGATAATAAACTAGAATTGGCAAATTGAAAATAACACCTGTTGCAATTATAGTACTTCTTAATAACGAAATGTATGAACCAATATCAATTTGATTTTTAATTATTGAACTGATTTGGACATTTGTTAGAAAGCTAATAGAAAGGGGAACAATAATATAGTATCCAAATATCACCCCAACAAAAAACAATAAAGAAATATTTAAAACTTGAAACTTTAAATTAATTGACTTAGAAGCTGAAAACTTTTCTTTAATATAAGTTAAAAGCTGAAAAATTATCCAAGGAAAGGATAGTATAAAACCAAATGTAATTGAGGTATATATTAATACACTTAATTGTCCCTCCATGGTTCTATTTTGTAATATAAAATTAAATTTTTCTACACATAAGGAAGGATCTATTCTATATGAGCTAACTAATTGACAATAGATTTTATAAGTTATGAAATTTTTATTTACAGGTGCAAATATAATCTCTTCAAAAATAAACCGATAAAAGATAAGAGATAAAATTGTTGAAATAAGCACACCAATGAGGCTTTTAAAAATAAAAAAACGTAAGTCAACTAAATTTTTTATAATGGATTTTCTATTCATTTAAATTTAGGTTAATTGCAAATATAATAAAAAAAGATTAGAGGTTAATCGAACATTTTTTCTCGGAATTATTACATTTTCTATTTTAAAAAACAAATTGTAAATTACAAGCTTTAAAAAGCGAAAAATGAATTTTATAGAGAAAGTGAACGATTATATTTGGTCTAATTATTTAATTATACTTTGTATTTCTTCTGGAATTTATTACAGTGTTAAATATAACTTCTTACAAATTACTTTAATTAAAGATATGTTGAAACTTCTATTTCAAAAAAGTAATTCAACTCAAGGTATATCTTCATTTCAAGCTTTTACTTTAGCAATTTCTGGTAGAATAGGTACCGGCAACATAGCTGGTGTTGCTACAGCAATTGCGATGGGGGGACCGGGTGCGTTGTTTTGGATGTGGATTATTGCTTTTTTAGGTAGTGCCTCTGCCATTATCGAAGCCTCATTAGCTCAATTATATAAAGAGAAATCTTCTGTTTATTTCATTGGAGGACCTGCATTTTATATAAAAAAAGGACTTAATTCAAAGATAGGAGCAATAACTTTTTCAGTAGTAACAATTATTAGTACAGGATTTTTACTACCTAGTGTACAAAGTAATAGTATTTCATTGGCAAATACTGAAGCTTTTCAGTTTCCAAAAGAACTTGTAGGAATTATTTTAGTTGTTTTAGTAGCATCAATAGTAATTGGCGGAGTCAAACGTATTGGTAGACTAACAGAATTAATTGTTCCATTTATGGCACTTGGTTATATTATGATGGCTTTAATTATTATTATACTAAATATTAATAAATTACCCGATATTTTTGTTTTAATTGTTTCATCTGGTACTTCATTGCACTCTTTTTATGGTGGTATTGTTGGTAGTGCAATTGCTTGGGGGATAAAACGTGGTATTTACAGTAACGAATCCGGACAAGGTACTGCTCCTCATGCAGCAGCGGCCGCAGCAGTCACTCATCCAATTAAACAAGGCTTAGTTCAAGGTTTTTCTGTATATATTGATACATTATTTGTTTGTACCGCAACAGGTTTGATGATTTTGTTTACAAATCAGTTTAATGTAATGGACACTGAAGGAGGTTTTCTAATAAATAATCTTAAAGATGTTCAAATGGGTCCCGCTTATACGCAATATGCAATTGCAAAACATTTTCCTTCGATAGGTAAAGAGTTTGTAGCCATATCCTTGACATTCTTTGCTTTTACAACAATTTTAGCTTATTATTATATAGCCGAAACGAATGTGAAATTTTTATTCAAAAAGAGAAAGTGGACACTTTATCTTGTGCAGCTTTTACTTTTTACGTCAGTTTATTTAGGGGCAATAACAACAGCTAAAAATGCGTGGACACTTGGAGATATTGGAGTAGGGCTTATGGCTTGGATTAATTTAATTTCGATATTTTTGCTTCGTAATGTTTTTTCAATTTTATATAAAGACTATAGAAATCAAAAAAATATTGGAAAAGATCCAGTTTTTGATAATTCAAAATATAAAATCGAAAATGTGGATTGTTGGAATAGTAAATAGTTTTTGTAATGATAACAAATCTTTTTTTTAAAAAAATTTTATCTGGTTTATATAAGTTTAGTTTAATTCTAGCAATTATTTTACTAATAGCCCTTTTAGGTTTCGGTTTTCCAAATGATTATAAATTATTTGTCAATATATTTTTTATTATAATACTAGCGATAGGATTATTAAAAACTATATTAAAGTTTTTTTATACATCTGATAAATTTATTTTTCGTGTTTTTGTATTTGATGTATTGAGTGTACTTTTTATAGGTTATTGTGTTTACATTCAATTAGCAGATTATTCCATATATTTTGTTAGTAAATATTTACAATTTGCGATTTTACTTAAACTAGTTAGAGAGTTTGCAAATCCAAATTTTTCATTTAATAGAAAATATATTACACCCCCTCAGTTGTTTATTATAAGTTTTATATCAATTATTATTTTAGGAGCTTTATTACTTTTATTACCCAAGGCAACAACCCATCCAATAAATTTTTTGGATGCTTTTTTTACTTCAACAAGTGCTGTATGTGTTACTGGGTTAACTGTATTTAATGTTTCAGAAACTTTTACAGTTTTTGGACAAACCATAATATTATTGTTAATTCAAATAGGAGGGTTGGGTATACTTACTTTTGCCGCTTATATAGCTTATTTTTTTAAAGGAAATAGTTCTTATGAGTATCAAATAACACTTGGAAATATATCCAACAACGATGCTTTTAGTGAAGTTTTTGGTTTTATAAAAAAAATAATTTATATCACATTTTGTATAGAATCTTTAGGAGCTCTGATCATTTTCTTTTCTTTAGATGATTTCAATATAGGTATTTTTGATAAAGTTTTTATATCCATTTTTCATTCTATTTCTGCATTTTGTAATGCTGGTTTTTCAACGCTACCCAATGGATTAATGCAAAATATAACAATTAATAATTATTCATTTCAACTTATCTTAATTATTTTAATTTTCTTAGGTGGAATTGGTTTTCCAATTCTAGTTAATTTAATTAAGTATTTAAAATATTTCTTTAAAAAAGTATTTTTACGTTTTTTTTATAAAACTACAGAAGAGAAAAACTGGATATTTTCTTTAAATTCAAAAGTGAATCTATTTACATCATTAACAATTTTTGGAGTCTCTACGTTAATAATATATTTCGAAGAATTTTATTTTACATTGAATGAACATACTGGTTTTGGAAAATTTGTGTCTGCAGCTTTTGTTTCAATGACAACAAGAACAGCCGGATTTAATACAATCAATTTTTCTGAACTACAATTTTCAACTATTATTCTAATTTTACTTTTAATGTGGATAGGTGCCTCACCAACTTCTACCGGTGGAGGTATTAAAACAAGTACCTTTGCAATTGCTATTTTAAATTTTATTAATATTGCAAGAGGTAAAAATTCAATTGAAATATTTAAACGTAAAATTAACGAATCTGTTGTTCAAAAAGCTTTTGCAACCATTACACTTTCATTTCTAGTTATTGGTTTAGGAGTTTTTTTGATTTCTAAATTTGATAGTAACTTACCACTTATTGATATAGCATTCGAAGTTTTTTCTGCTTATTCTACCGTTGGTTTGTCTTTAGATACCACAGTCTTGTTATCAGAACCTAGCAAAATAGTTATAATTATAATTATGTTTATTGGACGTGTTTCAATGATTACAATTTTGACAGCTTTTTTTAAGAAAAATATTTCTTCCAGATATTCATATCCTAGTGGAGATATACTAATATAAATATTTTATGAAACTAATTATAATCGGTTTAGGAAATTTTGGCTCATCTCTTGGTATTAAAATGACAAAATTAGGTCATGAAGTTATTGGAGTTGATAGTAATAATGAGAGGGTAGAATATTATAAAGATAAATTTTCTTATACCATTTGCTTAGATGCAACCGATGAGATAGCTTTAAGTAAATTACCAATTAATAATACCGACATTGTTTTAGTGACTATCGGAGAAAATGAAGGAGCTAATATCATGGCTACAGCTAATTTCAAAAACAAGAATGTAAAGAGGTTAATTAGCCGTTCAATAAATTCAGTTCACGAAAATGTTCTACATGCTATCGGAGTTGATCAAATTATAAGACCAGAAGAAGAATCTGCAGAAAGATGGACTAAAAAATTGAATGCTAAAGGTATTATAGATTCTTTTGATTTAAATAATGATTTTAGTATAATCGAAGTCTTATCACCGAAAGAGCTTGTTGGAAAAACCTTTGATGAGATTCAATTTAAAAAAAATTATAATATTTTAGTAATGACAATTATTAAAAATAAAGAAGAGACTAGTTTTTTAGGTCAATTTAAGATGGTACCCCAAGTTCAAGGGTTTCCTTCTTCATCTACTGTTATAGAAAAAGATGATGTATTAGTAATATATGGTGCAAATAATGATATATATAAATTTATTAAAAGATTTGTAGTCTGATAAAAATAATTATACAATATATAACTTAGTCTCATTTATAATCAGTTCGAAGTCTATTTATTTTTTTGTGTCAAATTCTTGAATATCTATTTCGTCAGTATCCCATTTGTTTATCAGCCATTTTTTTAATTTTGTTGTATCTAAATTTTTTGTTGATTCATACATAAACATTGGTTTTTCAACTATAGAATCTTTAGATATTATGTGATTTTGTAGGCCTACAGAGTAATTTTTTATTTCCGGAAATACAATTGATATATCTGTTATAAAATCTTGATCATACAATTGATACTTTGCTATTGCTTGTCTTAAATTTTTAATTTGGATATCATCACCTTTTGATATATTATTATTCTTTTTCAGCTCAGCTAATATTTCTTGTTTTAAATCTTGAGTATTTTGTTTAATAATTAATTCTGAATTTGGTATTGTATAAATTTTTAGTAAATCATTTAATCGATTCAATTCTAATGAATCAAATTTCTTTGAGATTAGTGCAATTTCAACTTTTTTTGGATTAGACTTAAAATTTATTTTTTTATAAATAATAGTATGCCCTTTTTCCACAAATTCTTTATCTAAAAATACATTCACATTTTGATTATATTTTTTTTCTTGTAAAAGTTGATATGCAATGTACAAACTAGGAATAGTAATTAAAAATAAAAGTATCGTTATTCCATATCTCACATTTTTAGCAGTTTTAAGATTTGTAGTAATTTCTTGTGGTTTGTATTTTAAATATTTAATTATCAAATAAGTTGAAATACCAATAAAAAAACAATTTATAGCATAAAGATAAACTGCTCCAACAAAAAATTTAAAATCTCCTGTTGCCAGACCAAAACCTGCGGTACATAAAGGCGGCATCAAAGCTGTTGCAATTGCTACACCAGAAATTGGATTTCCCTTTTCTTTACGTGTTATAGATATGGCTCCAACGATACCTCCAAAGAAAGCAATCATTACATCATAAATAGTGGGAGATGTTCTTGCTAACAGTTCTGATTGAACTTCTTTAAAAGGACTTAGATAAAAGTAAATAGTCGATACTATTAAACTTACACAAGTTGCTATTAACAAATTTTTTAACGACTTGGATAGTAATTGAAAATTAAATGTAGCTAAAGCAAATCCAGCACCTACTATTGGTCCCATAAGCGGAGATATTAGCATAGCGCCAATAATTACAGCTGTAGAGTTCATATTTAAACCAATTGATGCAATTAGTATAGCACATGCTAAAATCCATAAATTTGCTCCGTTAAAAGAAATATTATTAGTAATATCGACTAGTACTTTTTCTTTATTTTCTTCGCCTTCGTGAAGATTCCATGGATTAAAAATTTTCATAGCTAATTTTTTTCTTAAATATAATTTTTTTTCAAGAAGTATTAAAATTTTATAATGCTTTACTCTTTAGAAAGTAATGTTTTTAATTATTTATATAGAAATCATTAGTTCAATATTAAAATTGGAATTTTTAGCTTAGAAAAAGATTAAACAATGTTGAACATGAATATAAATTTATTTATTACTTAAGATAATTTTTACTATTATTTAAAGACGTTTTATTTTGATAGTATTTAAATTTATACTGATTTTATTCTCGGACTTGAATTATTTTTAAAATTTTTAATTGTATTTTTTTTTTGTTATACAGACAAATATTGTAATAAAACTAAAAAAAAAGGCTAAAAATGAAAATAATGACTTTTTTTTAAACACTTGATAAATATTATTAATATATCAATGGTTAAATTTCACTAATTGATTATTTTAAATAGTTCGAAATAAAGAGAGGTGTAGATGATTATTACTTGTGAGTGTTTATTATACATAACATTGTTAAATATAAGCCTTTCATATTTTAGTAAGTATTTGGATATTAATCCGAGTTGAAACATATTCAAGCTTATTCAATTATTGCATAATTGACTTTATTTTAAGTATGTTTTTATTTCATCCATAAATGCTAAAAGACATAATTATTATTCTGAAATATAAATTTCTAACGATCTTGTTAAGATACAAAAATCTCTTTTTCCACACATTTTAAATCTGAGTAAAAGAGATTAATCTTTGAATTTTTATTAGGTTTTAATATTATATCTCTTTCTTTAATATTTCAATAAACCACGATGTAACTTTAAATGTTTTAGAAAATTATAGAGCTATTTCTAGTTTATTAATTCGTTTTTAATTATATAATAAGTCAAAATATCTTTTTAAGCCTTTCAGTTTTTCTTTATTTTAATATATTATTTTATAATTTATATTGAATATTTATGAATACATTAGGTTTCCTTTCTAGTTTTACCGTTAGCTGATTTGGATTTAGCTGGTCAATATAACCTAATTCTGCAATCCATTTTTTTGAAAATTGATGTTTCAAACTCAAGTTAAAACGCATTTGATCCAATATTAGTGAATTGGAATTAGAATTTTTATGAAAGATTTCGTAAAACGGTCTTAGTATAGTTTTATTAGTAATTTTGATATCTATACCTACGCGATTTCTCCATCTAAATTCATTTTTTTTGTTGGAAAAAAATCTAAATTCAATGGCTGTTCTAGCATATAAATGAAATCTTTTTTGTTGAATAAATTGATACTCTGCGGCTAAACTATTTCTGTATTCTTTTATATGTGACTTTAGATAAAGTTCGTCTTTGTTCTTATATTTTATGTGGTCAAAAAAAGCCACAGGGGATAATGAAATTTTCATTTTTTCATTAAGTGAATAATGCATCCAAATACGTCCAGAATTTAAAAAAGGGTGTTTAGGTATGCTTTCTGTAGCAATTGTTTGTAACCGATATTGTAACTCTGCATCATAGGTAATTCCTAAAGAATCTTTTACAGAAAACGTAGCTCTCAACCATAAGTTATTGGATTGAGCAACACTATTAGTTGAAATCAATAAAATGAATGATAGTATGTAATAAATTTGCTTGGTCATTTTTAAATGTAATGTTTACAAATCTATAAGTAAGTTTACATTTGATTAGTTACTATTGTTACATTAGTTGATTAAAAAAGAATAGCGAACTCATAAAAAAATCCCCTGAATGGGGATTAGTATCTTATTTAAACTCGTATCCTGTTTCTTTCATTTGGGAGAATACATTATCACCTAAATCTACTGCCTGAGCACGACCATCAATTTTCGGACTTACCGTTTTGTGGTGTTTCAAGTAATCTCTAACAGCATCATGCAATGTGAATTTTTGAATGACCGCATTTTTAGCATTTGGCATTCTACACATTGTCGATAACGGTTCACCAGTACGATTACAAGATGCCATTTTATACATTTTGTCTTTTTCTAAAGGCTTTCCTTGAATGGTTACTTCTAATACACGTTCGCCGATCTCTTTGCTGCTATCAAATTTTAATGTCATGCCAGAGAAGCGTACCAACCAACCGCCAAAACGTTTTAAAGGATCTTTAGCATATACATTATTGATTTCTTTTTCTAGCCAATCTAAAATTTGTTGACCAGAAACTTCTGCAATTTTCATTTTTTCATCTACCGGAAGCATACGCCATAAATCTCGTTGTGTAATGGCTGCTTTTCCTTCTTCATTCGGTAAAATTGGCACCCCAAAACGGAAACCATTAGAGGTTGCAAAATCTACACCTGTTTTCCATAGCAAGGCATCGGTAATTAAATTATCCATCGGATTTTCTACTACCAAATAACGATACAAAGGCGTTGTAGTATACCCCAATACTTCGTTCATTTCTTTGGCAAATGGTTTTAGTTGGCGATCAATTACTTTTTGAACTTTTTTATCTGCCGGATATTTTTTAGGATCAATTTCTATCAAATTATATTGATAATCTATCATTTTTCCATTTTCTACCGTAACGTCCAATCTTCCTAAAAACGAACTAAAAGCGCCAGGTTCTACTACTTTACTGTATTTACCTTCAATAGGTTTTCGAATGCGTTCGTGGGTATCATTTCCAAAAATAAAATCTACGCCTTCTACATCGGGATGATTGGCTAAAGCTACTTGTTTGGAAATACCAATATGAGCGACAATAAATAATAGGTCGACTTTTCTAACAGTTTTCATTTCCGAAACTAAGGCTTTCAGATTATGATTAACTTCTGTAAATGCAATACCTTCAGAATAACCAGGATTTTGACGAATAGGGATTTCAGGATCATTATAAGAAATAAAACCTATTTTAACACCTTTCATTTCTGTAATCCAATGCTGAGGGAACATAGGGTTGTTATCCGTTTTATGAAACATATTGGAGGTAATGACATTGGTTTTGTAATTGTTCATCAATTCCATCATCACTTCTTTGCCATAAATCACTTCCCAATTGCCAGGAATCAGCAAATCATAATTCATTTCGTGGATAATTTTTGGGAAAATAGCACCTTGTGAGCGAACACTTTCTCCACTTCCTTGGTAAAAATCACCACCATCAATCAAAAGCGTCCCTTTAGGATTTTCTTTTTTGATTTGATCTACAACGGTTTTAATATGAGCTAATCCTCCAGCTTTACGAAAGGTAATTTGTCCGTTTTCCACAAATAATTCATCGTGAGGATTCATATATGCATGGATATCTGCTGTCTGTAAAATGGTTATTTTTTGTTGTTGTGCCATAGTTACGAATGGAATAGACGCAAGTAAGGTTAAAATATATTTTTTCATTATTTAGTTTTTGGAAAGATTTGATACGGAAGATTTTTATTGATGATAAAGAAAGACAAGCCACCAAAAATGACTATGTTCTTCCATAAAGGTCCAAACAATATACCTCCATTTATTTGAATAGTTAAAGTAATCGGAATCAATAAAAGCACTAAAGCAATGGCACTGATTCTCGTGTAAATACCCAACAAAAATGTAATTCCGAAAAGTAATAATAAAAAGCCTGAACTTAACGCAAGGAAATGTGGATCAACAATGGAACTTAAAAATTCACCACTTGGTGCTTCTAAAATTCGTTTGGCAACGCCTTGAGGTTTTTGTAAATGATTTATTCCTGCGGCGATAAAAATGCCACTCACAGCGATGCGTAACACCAATATTGATGTACTAGAAACGGTTGTTTCTTTCATATTTTTAAATAAAATTTAGTGACTAATAAATTAAAAAACTTAACATTAGTGCATTCTAAATTCTAAATAAACAATGTAGGATATACGAGGGAACTTTCTCCTTAAAAAAGAAAATAAAAGAATTTGGTAAAACGACTTGAGTAAAACGGTCGTTATCAATTTTTAAAACATCTGAAAAAAGAAATGGTAGTAATTTCGCAATTTGTAAACGATGTTGTTGCTGGGTTGTAGCATAAGTTGTTACACAAACCTTGGCACTATTTTTACCATTGTAAGTCGTTTGAGTTTGCGTAATACTGCCTTTAATTTGTTGTTTTACGGCACAAGGAATCATCATTAGTCCTGAAATCAAGACTAATGATAAGTAGAAGAATATTTTCCTTGTAGCTTTCATATATTATTTTACCAAAGGTAATTTTTTAGCAGACCAATCGTTGATACTGCCGCTGTAATTTAAAATATTTGTGTAGCCTAATTTTTCTAGAATAGAGTAGGCCATAGCACCACGTACACCACTTTGACAGTGAATAATCACAGGTGCATCTTTTTGGATTTTAGAAACGTTTTTCTCTAAAGAATTCAGAGTAATGTTTTCAAAACCTTTGATGTGACCACTTGCGTATTCCGTTGCTGTACGAACATCAACCAACTGAACATTTTTGACTTTCATTAATTGTTGAACCTCTTTAGCTGTAATAATATTAGAAGTTTTCAAACCATTTAATTCTTTTACATCAGAAATATAACCATAAATGTTGTCCATTCCAATGCGTATCAATTTACGTTGTAAATTTTCGATTTGATCTTCATTGCCCACCAATACTATTTGATTGTTGTAATCTACCAAAGATCCTACAAACGTTGCAAATGATTTTCCACCTTCAATATGTAAACTACCTGGAATAAAGCCTTTCGCTACTTCCTCTTTTTTACGAGCATCAATCACCAACACATTATTTTTGATGGCATTCTCTAATTCAACAGTTGATAAATTTTGAATTTTTGGTACTTCAATCAATAAAGGTCGTACCGATTTATTCCATTGTTTCATTACCGCAAAATATTTAGGTGGTTCAGGCTGACCATCTAAAATAAATTTAGTAAACGCATCTTTATCATTCAAGTATTGAAAAGCAGGGCTTGTTGCCATTTCTTGTTCCAATGTAGATTGAGGAATGTTGCTCAAACTTTTACCACAAAACGAACCAGCACCGTGACCAGGCCAAATCTCTGTGTTTTTAGGTAATTTAATGAACTGATTCAATGATGTAAACAATTGATATGCTCCTTCAAATTGCGACCCTTTTTGACCGGCCGCTTTTTCTAATAAATCAGGACGACCCACATCACCTACAAAAATAAAATCTCCTGTAATAGCTTTAGTTGGTGCCGTCTGATCTTTCGTGTTTTTTACTAAAAAAGTTAAGCTTTCTGGCGTATGTCCGGGAGTGTGTATCACCTTTAGTTCAACATTTCCCAATTGTATAATTTGCTGGTCTTTTAATGGTTGATGATCAAAAGCATATTGCCAATCAGGTCCACCTTCGTTAGATAGTAATAAATCCGCTTGAGTAGCTTTTGCTAATTCTGGTGCCCCACTTAAATAATCGGCATGAATATGTGTTTCAGTAACATATTTTATCGTTAAACCATTCTTTTTCGCGTATTCTAAATACGTATCGATATCGCGTTTTGGGTCAATTACGATGGCTTCATTTTTATCATTCGCAATGATGTAACTCGCTTGTGCAAGTGTTTCATCGTAAATTCGTTCAAACTTCATATTCTGAGCATTTAAAGTATAATGAGACACTAAAAATACGCCTAAGGCTTTAAATAACAATAACTTATGTTTCATGGTGATGGTTTTAATAAGCCTAAAATACACAACTGTTAGGAAAAGTTATGTAACATTTGTTACACAAAAAGCACTGCCCATAGGACAATGCTTTTTTTCTATTATAAATTTTCTTTTAGTAAACGTTCCAACTCATTCGCAGGAAAAACACCTGCTTGGCGCCAACGAATTTGTCCATTTTTGAAAATGATTAATGTAGGTACGCTTCTTACTTGGTACTGAGCGGCTACCGATTGGTTTTGATCGACATCGATTTTGATTACCGATACTTGATCACCTAAGTGTTGTTTTACTTCTTCTAAAATAGGAGCTTGCATTTTACAAGGTCCACACCAAGTAGCAAAAAAGTCTACTAAAACAGGTTTATCTTGATTAATGATTTCTTCAAATGTCATATCTATTTTTCTTTTTTAAATAATGAAAATACCAACCCTCCAATCATACCACCGTACAATGTACTGTTTCTTGGGTTTGATGTAATAGCACATGTGCCAGAATTGCATCCCACATAATGCCAATACAAATACCCTACTATAAGACCTACAGCAACACCTATAATGGTTATGATATGTTTTTGAAAGAATGTTTTCATTTGATTTCTGTAAATGTTGTTTCTCTATTATTTTTTGATTGATTGCGTGGTACAGAACACCCGTTGGTACCACAACAACCTATATTGAACAAAGGCATAAGTGCTAGTACCACACCGATTCCAACAAACAACCACTGCTGTAAATCAATTCCTTGATAAATGATTGCAATGGCCATGGCCAATCTTAGCAAACGCATCAAATTCCATGATTGAATCCACTGTTTCATTGGTTTATTTTTTGATAAAATGAATAAATACTTCACTTCCTTGTCGTGGAGGAATACTGTTGTAACATTCTTCCATGGTTTTGATATCGAAAAGACTTTCAAAAATGGGTTTATATTCACAAGGGCAACCTCCAAATGGTGGAAATGGATTATTGAACTGTTTGTCGAATAGAACTCCTACAATTCGTCCGTTTTCCTTTAAAATGTCGTGCATTTTTGCGGCATATTCCTTTCTTCTGAACGGAGGAATGGCACTAAAAAAAGTTTGCTCTATGACCAAATCATAACCACCTTTATGTTCGAAGAAATTTTCTAACAAGATGGTGATGTTGGGATTGTTTTCAAACTTTTGTTTTAAATTTTCAACCGCCTTTGGTGCAATATCAATTAAGGTAATATTAGTGAATCCTTGCTGAACTAAATATTCTGCTTCGTAGGCATTTCCGCAACCAGGAATCAGAATCGCGGTATTTTTATCCGCGATCCCGTCCATATATTATGTAATTGCAGGGGATGGGTACCCAATATCCCAACCTGTTTCTTGTTTTTCCCAACGTGTTTCCCAATAGTGTTGATCCATAGGAACATCACATTGCGTAATACAACATGCTTCTGTTTTATTTTCCTGCTCCATTTTTAATTTCATTTATTTGTTGCCAAGTACCACCATTTACTACATTAGTAAAACCATTCTGTTCTAAAATAGCTTTGGCTTGACCACTTCTGTTTCCGCTTCTGCAAAATACCACAATACTTTCGTGATTTTTGAATTTTGATAATTGATTTTGTACTTGATCTAAAGGTATATTTACCGAACCAGGAACGTTTCCTTCTGCAAATTCAGCGGGTGTTCTAACATCTACTAAATAGGCGTTACTAATGATGTTATTTAATTCTTCGTTGTTGTTCTCTGAGAACATATTTTTTAGTAATCCAAACATAATAATGATAATTAAACCTGAAAAAATTATTTTAAAACTTTGCTTTGACATACGAAATCGGTTTTAGGTATTTGTGTTTCAGCTATGGCTTTGAATCCGCCTTCAATTTCGATAAAGTTTCTATACCCACGCGCTTGAAGAATACTTGCAGCAATCATACTTCTGTAGCCTCCTGCACAATGTAAATAAAACGGTTGTTTAGGATCGATATCGTTTACCCAATCGTTAATGTAAGCCAAAGGTTTACTATACGCATCTTCTACGTGTTCTGCTGCATATTCCGATTCTTTACGAACATCAATCACCATGGCTTCTTTACCTTCAATTTGAGAAGCAAATTCTGTTGCAGTTATTCTATTAACTGTATCGATTTCTTTTTCAGCATCTTTCCAAGAAGAGAATCCACCTTGTAAATGGCCGATAACGTGATCAAATCCTACACGACTTAAACGCGTTACTGTTTCTTCTTCCATATCAGCATCTGTAACTAATAAAATCGGTTGATTCACATCAACAATCATAGACCCCACCCAAGGAGCAAAATCACCATTGATGCCAATATTAATCGATTGAGGAATAAATCCTTTAGCGAAATCTCCATTGGCACGAGTATCTAAAATTAGAGCTCCTGATTGTTCAGCTGCATTTTCAAATTCTTCTACCGACAAAGCTGTCATTCCTTGAGATAAAACAGTTTCGAAACTTTCGTATCCTTTTTTATTCATCGCAACGTTCATTCCAAAATAGGCAGGTGGAGGTAATAAACCATCGGTAACGGCTTCAATAAAAGCTTCTTTAGAAGGTTGATTTAAGGCATAATTCATTTTCTTTTGATTACCTAAAGTATCAACCGTTTCTTTCATCATATTTTTACCACAAGCCGAACCTGCTCCGTGAGCTGGGTATACCGTAATATCATCTGCTAAAGGCATAATCTTGTTGTATAAACTATCGTAAAGCATTCCCGCCAATTCTTCTTGAGTCATACTAGCGGCTTTTTGAGCCAAGTCAGGTCGACCTACATCTCCTAAGAACAACGTGTCACCACTAAAAATTGCAGATTCTTTTCCGTTCTTGTCTATTAATAAATAAGTTGTACTTTCTAAGGTATGACCCGGTGTGTGTAACACTTTAATTTTAATATTTCCGATTTCAAAAATTTGATTATCCTCCGCTATAATTGCTTCGAATTCAGGCTGAGCGGTTGGTCCGTAAACAATCGGTGCACCTGTTTTTTGACTTAAATCTAAATGTCCACTTACAAAATCGGCATGAAAGTGCGTTTCGAAAATGTATTTTAAAAGCACGCCATCTTTGGTTAAACGCTCTAGATAAGGTTGCGTTTCTCGCAAAGGATCTATGATTGCTGCTTCACCTTTACTTTCTATATAATAGGCACCTTGTGCTAAACATCCGGTATAAATTTGTTCTATTTTCATTTTGTATATCTTTTAATTTGTGTTGTAAATTTCGTGAGATTTTTTTATATAAATGGTAACATTTGTTACAATAACTATTTTATTATGAGTTCTTTAATTAATATGATACATCCCATAATCATCACAAAATATCCAAAAATGGGTTTTAATTGTTTGGCATCTAATTTTTTGTTCAATTGAACTCCGAAGTACATTCCAACCAAGGCGATAGCTAAAATTTTTATTAAAAAGGAAAAGTTTAAAGATGAGATATCGTGTGATCCTAAAAATCCAATAAATGATTTAACCCCAATAATAAATAGTGAATTGGCTACGGCTTGTTTTACACTCATTTTTCCAAAAATCATTAATATAGGTACTATAATAAATCCACCACCAGCACCAACAATACCTGTTATTAAACCTTCTAATAATCCTGCAACCATTAAGGCTATATGATTATATGAACAATCGATACAATCAGGATTATTTTTCTTTTGTTTAATCATAAAAAAACCAGAAGTCAGCATTAATAAAGAAAAGAATAACATCATAAAAGTGTTTTTCTCGATCTCAAATCCCAAAAACTTGAAGTAGGGTGGGATTGATGGAAGAACAAAAGAACGTATTGTATATAAGGCTATCATTGAAGGAATACCAAATTGAAGTATTTTTGTGTAAGACAACTTCTTTTGTACCACATGAGGTGTTGCCGCAATTAAACTTGTAATACTAACTAGAGCTAAAGAATATGTCGTAGATAACGTGGCAGGAATTGCAAATAGATACACTAAAACAGGTACGGTAAGAATGCTTCCACCTCCACCAAATAAACCAACCAGTAAACCGATGACAACAGTTAATATAAAACCTATGATTTCCATTGTTTTTAATTTTATACTACAAAGGTCTATCTATATTAATAAGTAGAGCGTAACATTTGTTACAGATCGATGCAGCAAAAAAAAGATGTTTCTACTGAAACATCTTTTATAAAATCGTAATGCTGTTACGTTGTTGCTTAATAAAACCTTCATTTTCTAATGCTTTTATCAATCGAGAAATTACCACACGAGAGGTATTCATTTCATAAGCAATTTCTGCATGTGTTTTATTTACTGTTCGTGTTTTATTAACACTAGCAACTTCTATTAAATAATTTTTTAATCGACCTTTTGAATCATTAAAAGCTAAATTATCTATAGAACGCATCATTTCGTCTAAACGATCTTGATAACTATTAAAAACAAAAGCGCGCCAAGTTGCATATTTGGCTAACCATTCATCCATTTTTTGAACCGGAATCATCAACATTTCACCATCGGTTTCTGCCGTTGCACGGATGTTACTTGTTTTTGTCCCCAAACAACAGGTCATAGTCATGGCACAAGTATCACCTTTTTCTAAATAGTACAATAAAAGCTCTCCATCATTATCATCATCACGCATAATTCGTATCGCACCATGCAAAAGCAAGGGCATATGTGAGATAGTTTGATTTAAATCTATTAAGATTTCATTTTCCTCAAAGGAACGAATTTGCCCAATTTGAACCATTTCATCTATTAATTCTTCTTCAAAAAGCGAACTAAAATAACTTTCTAATAAACTTTTATTTATCATATTTATTTTATTAATGAGGTAGATAATCTTTTAATATTCCGTACAACCATGTACCTGTTAATGCTGCTAAAATTACAATAATTATAGAATAAGTTCCTGCACCTAAAAGTACAAAGATAGGACCAGGACAAGCACCAATTAAAGCCCATCCTAAACCAAAAGAAATACCACCGAATAAATAGCGACTAATTGACTTATCTTTCGGTTTAATAACAATTGGATTACCATCAAGGTCTTTGGCACTCTTTCTCTTAATAAATTGTATTCCAATCAATCCAATAACTAATGCTGAACCAATAAATCCAAACATATGAAAAGATTGAAATTGAAACATTTCTACTATTCTAAACCATGAGGCTGTTTCTGCCTTATACATAGTGATTCCAAAAATCACTCCTAACACAATATATAAAATACTTCTCATTTTTAAAAAATTATTGGTAATAATAAATGAACCATGATTAATCCTCCGATAAAGAAACCGATAACAGCAATTAATGAAGGTAACTGTAAATCACTTAAACCTGAAATAGCATGTCCTGAAGTACATCCGCCAGCATATCTACTTCCAAATCCAATAAGTAATCCTCCAATGATTAAAACAGCTAATGAATTTGCATTCAAAGTTTCAAATATTTCTGTAGGACCATAACTTTTTCCAACACTATTAAATCCAAGGTTTTGCAAATACTCAGTTGTATATGCAGATATTTCAGGAATTTGATTGTTTGACAATACATTTGCAGCTAAATAGCCTCCAAGCACAGCACCAACTAAAAAAAGTAGATTCCACTTTTGAGCTCTCCAATTAAAATCGAAAAACGAGCATGTTTTACCTGCACCCATTGCGGAACAGATAGTTCTGAAATTTGAAGAAAAGCCAAAACTTTTACCTAAATAAATCAAAGCAAGCATTATAAATGCAATAATAGGACCTCCTACATACCAAGGCCATGTTCCAAATATCCAATCCATAGTTTTAATTTTTATTTTGCGAATTTCAAACATTATTTACTACTATTCAGTAACATTTGTTACAGTTCACTCAATTTAATGCGCCTAAGCTAATAATTGATTTATAAGTTTTTTTTGTATTAAAAAAAAGAGGTTAATCTGATATCTAAAATAATTAATGAAAATTTTCAATTTGAAATAATAATCGTAATATTGCAATGATAATAATAATTCATGGGTACTACTAAGTCAGAAATATTTACAATAGAGCAAAATAATTTAGCTACATTATTTAAAGTATTGGGGCATCCAGCTCGTATTGCTATAATTCAGCACATCATCAAACAAAATGCTTGTATATGTACAGATTTGGTAGATGTATTAGGTTTGGCACAAGCTACTATTTCGCAACATTTAAAAGAACTGAAGAAAATAGGAATTCTTAAAGGTGCAATTGAAGGGAAATCGGTTTGTTATTGTATTGATCTAAAGGTTTGGGTATCGATTCAGAATGAGTTTTCAAGTTTTTTTAATCAAAACGTAAAAATAGAGAAATGCTGTTAAAGCATTTTTTTAAATAAATCATCGTAATATTACGATTAATAAATGATAATTAAAAAGTATATGAAACTTTCAGAAATCAAAGAAATTTTACCAACATTAGATGATGTTGTTTTTCAATTAGAGGATGGTACTTTCGTTCCAGAACATTTTCACGTTACAGAGATAGGGCAAATAACTAAGAAATTTATTGATTGCGGTGGTGTTGTTAGAGATGAAAAAGTTGTTAATTTCCAATTATGGAATGCAGACGATTATGAGCATCGTTTAAAACCTGGAAAATTATTAAACATCATTCGTTTATCCGAAAACAAATTAGGAATTGAAGATGCTGAAATAGAAGTAGAATATCAATCGACTACAATCGGTAAATATGATCTTGAATTTAATGGAAAACATTTCATTTTAAAAAATAAAAAAACAGCTTGTTTAGCTGAAGATGCTTGTGGTATTCCAGTAGCAACAGAAAATAAATTTATAATAAAACAAGAAAAAGTGTCTTGCTGTACACCTAATTCTGGATGTTGCTAATATTATATTTTTGTCTATAAAAATCAATATGGATCAAAAAATACAAATTAAGGAAATTGCAAGGTTGTTTTTCAAGCTTGGAGTGATTGGCTTTGGTGGTCCTGCGGCTCATATTGCTATGATGCAAAGAGAAGTGGTCGCGAAACGGCAATGGATGAGTGATCAGCAATTTTTAGATTTATTAGGTGCTACCAACCTCATTCCTGGACCTAATAGCACTGAACTAGCTATTCATATCGGTTACGACAAAGGCGGATGGAAAGGTCTATTAGTTGCCGGACTATGTTTCATATTTCCAGCAGTATTGATTACCGGAATTTTCGCCTATTTTTATCAGAAGTACGGACAAATTCCAGAAGTTTCACCTTTTTTATATGGAATCAAACCAGCCATTATTGCAATCATTATTGGTGCCATTTATCCACTGTTTTTAAAAGCGATAAAGAATGTTTACCTAGGTGTTTTAGCAATTGCTGTAGTCGTTTTATCGCTTTTAGGTATCAATGAAATTTTTTTATTGGTAGGCGCTGGCTTTTTTATGCTTTTAGTAAAAAATTTTCGCCAATCTCGTTCCATGAAAAGTTTTGTTCCTTTAGCTCTATTTCCTGTATTGCATGGATCGTTTCTGTCTACGATAAACCAATCCTTATTTTGGACTTTTCTAAAAATTGGTTCAATTCTTTTCGGAAGTGGCTACGTTTTATTTGCTTTCTTAGATACCGAGTTGGTAGATAAAGGCTTACTCACGCGAATACAACTGATGGACGCAATTGCAGTTGGACAATTTACACCGGGACCTGTTTTTTCATCTGTAACTTTTATTGGATATCAAATCAACGGACTTTCGGGTGCTATTGTATCTACTTTAGCCATTTTTCTACCCTCATTTATTTTGGTTGCTTTAATACATCCTTTAATGAAGTTTATAAGAAGTAACCAATCATTTGCGGCTTTTTTAAATGGTGTGAATGTAGCATCTGTAGCGATTATTTTATCTGTTTGTATTATTATGGGTAAAGAAACCATTACCGATTTGAGAAACATTGCAATTGCATTGATCAGTGCCGTAATAGTTTTTCAATTCAAAAAAATCAATAGTGCTTTCATTGTATTATTTGGTTCCATACTAGGCTACTTACTTATTCAATTTTAAACCAATGCAAAACCAATTATTATACACTATTCAGAATAATGTTCTGAGTCAAGAGATTTCTGATGACAGAAAAGCTATTTTACAACCTTTGGTTGTTTATATTCAAGAGAAAGTCAATCGTAAGCAAGCTGTAAATCTCAATTTCATTTGCACGCACAATTCACGCAGAAGTCATCTAGCACAAATATGGGCACAATTTGCAGCATACTATTATAATGTTCAAGATGTCAATTGTTATTCAGGTGGTACAGAAATTACAGCCTTGTTTCCAAAAGTAATAGAAACTTTAAGTCATCAAGGCTTCCAAATCCTCAAAATTGCTGAAGGCGGTAATCCTATTTACGCAATAAAATATGATGAAAATAGTTTACCGATTATCGGATTTTCTAAAAAATATGATCATCCTTATAACCCTAGCTCAGAATTTGCGGCAATAATGACTTGCTCACAAGCAGACGGTGGGTGCCCTTTTATTGCAGGTGCAGAAAAACGAATTCCAATTACATACGACGATCCTAAAATTTCTGACAGTACAATAGAACAGAGTGAAGTTTACCAGCAACGAAGTATCGAAATAGCAACCGAAATGATGTACATTTTTTCTCAAATACAAGTTAATTAATGCAGCCTAAATTAAAATTATTAGATAGATACTTGACCTTGTGGATATTTATCGCAATGATATTCGGTGTTTTAATTGGATATATATTTCCAAATACGCCAATAGTAGTAGAACGTATGAGTGTGGGAACTACAAATATACCTTTAGCTATAGGTTTAATTATTATGATGTTTCCGCCATTAACCAAAGTAGACTATACTTTATTACCACAAGCATTCAAAAATAAAAAGGTAATCGGTATATCCTTACTATTAAATTGGGTTATAGGTACAGTTTTAATGTTTGGCTTAGCTGTGTTATTTCTTCACGATCAGCCTGATTATATGTCCGGATTAATTCTCATTGGATTAGCCCGATGTATTGCTATGGTTATAGTTTGGAGCGATTTAGCAAAGGCTAATAGAGAATACACAGCAATGTTAGTCGCACTAAATAGTATTTTTCAAGTATCAAGTTATAGCTTTTTAGTTTGGTTATTCATCAACATATTACCAACCAAATTAGGTTTAGCAAATTTTAATGTTTCAGTATCGATGACGGAAGTTACACAAAGTGTATTAATCTATTTAGGAATTCCTTTTTTAGCAGGATTTATCACCCGATACACTTTAATTAGAGAGAAAGGTATACAGTGGTACAATCGTGTATTCGTACCCAAAATATCCCCCATAACACTTTATGCATTATTGTTTACTATTGTGGTAATGTTCAGTTTAAAAGGGGATAAAATTCTTGAACTACCTTTAGACGTTATTAAAGTAGCGATTCCATTAGTTATTTATTTTGTAATGATGTTCTTCATCAGTTTCTTTATCAATAAAGCAATGAAAGTTCCATATGATAAAAATGCATCCATTGCATTTACAGCAACAGGTAACAATTTTGAACTAGCTATTGCAGTTTCTATAGCCATATTTGGTATTCATTCACCACAAGCATTTGTAGGAGTTATTGGACCTTTAATAGAAGTGCCAGTACTGATACTTTTAGTAAAGGCAAGTTTATGGTCAAAGAAAAAGTATTATTCCCAAAGTACCTAAATGTTATTTTTGGGCTATTGACAAATTCCATCTCTTTTTATATCAATCCACACAGTTCACAAACTTACCGTGCATTTCGAATTGCAATTGAATCATGTTCTCTAGAAAGTTTATAAATCGTAGTTGAAAGTTAACTTATGATGCAGTATCACGGTTTTTGAGGTCTTAAACTCGCATTGAATCCTATTCAAAATGAACTAGAAATTCTATAATTAATGAAAATGCTATTCTTTTGTGTTGAAAATTTTTCAGAAATAAGTTTTTGATGTTTTTTATTTTAAATTTGTTAAAGGTTAAATTTAAGAATAAGGGTATTTATGACGATTGCAGCAGTTTTAGAGAAGGTAGCAATAACAAAGAAAAATAAAGCATTGTTATTAAAAGTACGTGAACTAGACGAAGATCCTAAAGGTAGGTTTATAGGTTTTGTTGATGATGAGCACGCTAGTTTTGATGTAGCAGTAACCATTAAAAATAATGAATTACAGGAACATCGCTGTGATTGTTCTTTAAAAGACCCTCTTTGTATCCATCAGTTGGCTGTTTTAATGCATCTTAGCAATCAAACAAACGTTACTACAAAAAAGCGTGCAACTAAAAAAACACCAAAACTAACAGAAGCCCAAGAACTTTTACAAGAATTAGATTTACAAGAACTAAAAGCGTGGTTGCATCCGTTTTTTACTGTGAATAAAGAGGTAGAAATTCAATTTTTATTAGCTTTCTCAAAACAAAATACGTCTTATGAATTAACAGACATACCTCCTTTAATCACAACTGCTTTTACTTCGGTGATCGCAAAACGAAAAAAGATAGAATTAAACGAACTTAAAAAAATCATTCAATATCTTGAACAATCATTAACACCCGTTTTTCAATACCTTCAAACAATTAGTACCCATACTAAAGCGTTTCTTTTGTTAGAAAAAATAATAGAAACTCTAGAGGATAAATTTTATACCTACACGGTTCCAGGTACGCGTTTACAAAAATATGTAAAGCAGTTAATCAATCAATATTCGTTGCTATTAAACAACACACAAGATATTACTCTATGGCAAAATGCAGTCGACTCCTTACTTCATCAACTTTTTGTAATGAATTTTGGTAAAGTGCATTCCCTTTTAATAGAAACAATTTCAAGCTTAAATGAAAACGGAACCAAAGTACAAAAAGCATACATAGCAGCACAAATTGCGCAACGTTTGCAAGAATTTATCGATGAAGATTTTTGTTTTCAAATAGAAATCAATCAACAACTTCTCGAAATACTAATCGAGAACAATAAATTAGAAGAATGCCAAGCATATTTTACACCGTATCCGTACCAAAATACATTCAATCTTTTATTGTTAAACGGATTGAAAAAAATAAATGTTTCCGAAACGTTAGTGTATTGCTATGAATTAATTAGTTACAATACAAAAGTAGAGTATAACCTACCATATTTAAAAATCATTGAAGAACTTTTAGAAAACGATCCAAATTCATTAAATGAATTGGCAGCTATAAAGCACGATTTGTTTTCGTTTGAACCTACTTTAGAACGATACAAATTTGTAGTGAATCATTTAGATGACCCTTCTTATCTTACAAAGTTTAAAACAAACACCTTAGTTCGTTTGCAACATAAATTCGATGAAGACGAAAGCTATATTACATTGTACTTACAAATTTTAGATTATGAAGGTAATTACAACAAAATGATTGAAGCAGTACAGGTTATCCCCATATCTTTTACTATTTTAAAACCTTATATTACAAAACTTACAGCATTAGATAAAAAGGCAGTATTTTATAGTTTAGCTAACCATATCGTATCAAGTTTAATTCTTAATAAATCGGTAGCTCAAGAACATGAAATTCGTGGTTTTGCACAAACATATTTTACCAAACAAGAAGTGAATTTGTTAGTAGTATCGTTTTGGCAACGTTTTTTTAATTATTATCCAGAACGCATCCGCATTGATTTTTTTGCATTTTTTTAGAAGTGAGTAACATCTGTTATATTTACTCAACTCCATTTCTAAAAATTCTAATGCTAAATCATTACATATAATTAATGTATTCTTCTTGAATGCAATGATATAAAATGATGCTAAAGAAGCTTCTTCTGCTTTAGAATTCCAGTTTTTCAATAGGTTAAAAGTACTTATAAAAAAATAAAGCAATTTAAAACCAATATTACACTGCATAAACGTTTTAAAATAGATATTAAATTTAAACTAATCTTAATAAAGAAATCACTAAAATAATTAAAACGTGAAATTACACTTTAAAAAAGCAGACTTCTATTTAGTTTTAAATCGCAGTAATTTTTTTAATATGAATTAATTAAGCTAATGTTATCAATAGAGTATATAAAAATATATAGTAATCTCCTTCTTTATTATGGCCATAAAAGATACAATAAAACGACATTTAACTATTATAAAATTACTAAGGAAAAGTAGTTTTTCACTCAAACAGATATTAGATTATTTAATTGAAGAAACTAATTTGACTGGATTTGATCTGCAAATTAGTGAAAGAACTTTTAAACGTGACCGAGAAGATATTGAAGAGATTTGGGGAATAAAAATAAAGCATAATCGTAGAGAAAATGTTTATGAAATTACTAATGACGATGACGATTTATTAACTGATCGGTTAATAGAATCTTTAGACATGGTTTCTGTACTTAATAGATCACGAAACGTTTCAAAATACATTTATTTAGAAAACAGAAAGTCGAATGGAATCATGTATTTTAATGATATTTTGTATGCTATTGAAAATCAGTTCGTTTTAGAATTTACTTTGAATAGTTATTGGAGCGCAAGTTCAAATCGAAAATGTGTACCTAAAGCAATTAAAGAAACACATAATCGTTACTATTTAATCGCTTGGGATCTTGATAAAAAAGAATTCCGAAATTTTGGACTAGATCGTATCTCTAATTTCAAACTTACGTACCAATCCGCAGCATCTCCTTCTATCGATATCGATCAATTTTATAAGCATGCTTTTGGAATTGAATGTTACAACGATCCTGAAAAGGTGATTTTAAAGTTTCAAAAATCACAACAAGCGTATTTAGAATCTTTGCCTTTGCATACATCTCAAACTATTATTAATTTGAATGATGGTTTTATTCAAGTTGAATTATTTGTACACCCCACAAATGAATTAGTTATGGAAATTATGAAATACGGTGCTATTTGCGAAGTTATACAACCACAAACGTTACGTAATCAAGTGAAAGAAAAAGTTAGCGAGTTTTACAGTATTTATTTTTAAAAGACATATTTTGTCTTACTTGTAAGTTATTTTTGAATCGAATTTAAAATAAATAAAAAATGAACCATATAATTCACTTAAACGCATTACTTCAAAATGTTGTAAATACATACGATTCTACAAAGGATATTTATGTAGAAATGTACAAATACTACACCAACTTCTTTAAGGAAAAAGATATTCTTACTGAAAGCGACGTGGTAATTGGTGTAGGTTTTACCTATTCTTGGATGCCGACTATACTTAAGAATTTGAATTTGTCTAAATTAGACAGAGTAACAAGTATTTTAAATAACGTAAAGCAAGGTGTTGAGATTTCTGATGACGACTTACTTCTTTTGAAAGAATTCAGTAACAATTCATTAGTAGGTGCAAGTAAATTGTTACATTTTATAAATCCGGAACAATATGCAATATGGGATAGTTGGATATGCAAACAAAAAGTACAGTATAAGTTAAGCTACATTTTTATAAATTTTGTTTTGATTATTAAATTCTTCAATTGTTTTGTAATTCAATGAGCTATGCCTTCTTTTTCTGTTGTACCAAATTTCAATGTATTGAAATATTTCGCTTTCCATTTGTTTTTTGAAAATCAGCTTATTTCTATAAATTAATTCTGTTTTTAGAGATTTAAAAAAGCTCTCGGCTACTGCATTGTCCCAACAATTTCCCTTGCGAGACATACTTCTGATTACTCCATAAGATGCTAAAATATTGGTGAATTTCTTTGTAGCATATTGTACCCCTTGATCAGAATGAAAAATCAATCCTTTTTCAATTGGTCTGTTTTTTATTGCCATTCGAAAGGCAGCTAGTGATGTATCATCGGCACTCATCGTATTACTTAAACTCCAGCCAATTAATTTTCTATCGTACAAATCAATAATGGTTGTTAGATACAGAAACCCATCTTTTGTTTGGATATAAGTGATATCGGACACCCATTTTTGACTAATTCGAGTGGCTTTAAAATCTCTATCAAGTACATTTTCTGCAATCAAGTAATTGTGTTTCGAGTTGGTTGTAACTTTGAATTTCTTGCTTAATTTACTTTTCAAGCCAAGCTCTTTCATATATTTGGCAACGGTTACACGAGATATTCGATATCCTAAAGCCTGTAATTCTGCTGTAATTCTTGGACTTCCATAGCGTTGTTTGAATTCAAAATAAAGTGTTTTGATTTTTTGCTTTAGTTTATTCTTTTTCAATGCTTTCTTTGAAATGGATCTCTTTTTCCATTTATAATAACCTCTAGAACTGATTTTTAAGATGGAACACATTTTCTCAATCGGAAATTGCCGTTCATGATTCTTAATGAATCTGTATTTCATCGATCGCTCTTGGAGAAAATGCTGATTGCTTTTTTTAATATATCGCGCTCTAACTCGGCATCTTTGAGTTTTTTTTCCAATTCGTGAATACGTTCTTGTTCGGGAGTAAGTTTTAAATTTCCGTTGCCAGGAAAACTACCCGTACCAAATTGCTGATATTCCTTTCGCCATTTATAAAGCAAAGAAACTTTTATACCAAGCTCTCGCGCTAGCTCTGATAAATTATTTCTATCATTACTTAATTCTACTGCTCTTATTTTAAAAGCGGTATCATAGATTTTTCGTCCTTGTTTCATGAGTCAAATTTAAGATTTTAGTCTTAACTTCTACTGAACGCTAAGTTAGTATATCCAAGTCGTGTTTTTAAATTTTTGAATAATAATAAAGCTGCTCACAAATACAAATTAGAAAAAGTACATGTTTATCGTGAATATTTGTCTTATTTAAGTAATTTGAAAGCATCAGAATCTTTAAATGATGTTATTGCCGTACTTAAAACAAAGATAGGTTATCCAATTAGTGATTATAGAGCTTTAGAGTTATTGTTTTTCTTAGGTTCAAAAAATGTATAAATCAATAACAATAGAAATCATCAACAATCTTATCTTGAGTCGAAATATTGTATTTGATCAAATCGTAGTTTTCGCAATGGAAACCGATTTTAAACACATAAAAGATACATTTGATATAGGTGATGCCTATACATTTGAATTGAAACATTTTGAAGATAGTCAACATCCTCAATTAAAGCGTTTGGTTCAAATATGTTCAGATCTTGAAGGCTCTATTCTGTCTCTTATGAACTTAAATGGAATCGATGAAAACGAAGTGAATTTTAATTAAAAAAAACTAATTTATAATTTAATAGAGTTATAATTGTAGCTTTAAATATAAACCAGAAAATCAAACTTATGAATTACAAAAAAGAATTTAAAAATGCTTTAGAATTTGCTGAAGCTAAGAATCTGTATTTAGGATCGGGAAATCCGAATGGTAAAATATTAGTTATAGGCAAAGAACATTATTATGATCATAAATCAGAATTGAACTCGGACAATTTTTATAAAGAGATATTAGAAGTTCGTGAAAATGATATTCACAAAAATCTATCTTCATGGAGAAATAACATAACTGAAAGTTTTTCACCTCATTGGAATGATGACTTAGATTCAACGATAATCAATTCAAATCCATTTACAATTTACTGGAATCAGAAAAATAAAAACAATCGAATTGTTAATGGAGTAGGAAATGGAGGAACAAGTAATACCTACGTTAATTATCAGAAGATTTATCAAAATGTTTTTTTATATGGAGTAAAAGAAAAAACTATAAATTTTCAAAAAGAATTTTTTATTTCAGAGCTAAATGATCTGCCATCTAAAAAAAGTTTTAATTTCCAACGATTAAATGATTTAAGAAAAAGTTTAATTGAGGAAAGAAAAGAATTATTTAAAAAAGAATTTTTCAGAAGTTTTCCAATAACTATTATTGCATCTGGGCATTATCCTTCTCAACATAATTTTGACATAGAAAAAATATTTAATGTTAAATGGACGGAAGAAACCATAAACGTAGGAAATTCTTGGTACAATTTGCATTATAGCAATGATAAGAAACGAATTCTTATTCATACCAGACAATTAAGTACCTCCGTTAGTTCTGAATTAATTGATTCAATTAGCCAAATGATATTAAACTTCATGAATTCTATTAAATAATAAGATGCAAATTTCAAATACGATTTATGATATAATAAATTCAGAAGTATTTAAAAATCAGTTAACTAAAATAAACAGTAACTACTCAAATCTGAAACAAGAAGGATTAATTAGAAATGCTATTCTTGAACAGTTTAATGATTTATGTACTAACGAAAATTTAAGAGCTTTTGCTGAGCACCCTCGTGTAAATAATACAAGAGTAGATTTATCAATTGTAAATAGAGCTCATTTATCTGTTCCATATAAAATTGAATTTAAACATCATTTTAGCAATCATGATAAATGTTTTGTGAATTATGGGAAACGAATTCAGAAAGAGTTTATTGACAGAGATAGTAATATGTTCATATTAGTTGTCCAAACTTTGGATTCTTCAGCTAAACAAAATTTTGATGATTCTTGGGGTATTTCAACCAATATTGCTAAATATCAATCAAAAGATGGTGAATGGATAAAAAATCTATCAACTTGTTTTGATAAATTTTTAAATGATTCAGATAAAACAGAATTGTTAGAAATAGTAACAATTGACGTAACAATTCCTTATCCTTCAAAATATCATTTTTATATATTGAAGAAAATCGATTTTTTTTTAAATAAAATTATTACATATACGATACAATGAAAACCTTTATAGCCTTAGATTTTGAAACTGCCAATCAACACCGAAGTAGCGTTTGTAGTATCGGATTAGTATTTGTAGAAAACGGCATCGTAATAGATAAATATTATGAATTAATAAAACCCATCCCTAATTTTTATAGTCATTGGAATACCAATGTACACGGTTTGGTTTATGATGATACTGTATATTCTGAAAATTTTTCGGAAATATGGGAAGATCTTTCAAAACGAATAAAAAAAATGCCGTTAGTGGCACATAATAGTATGTTTGATGAAGGTTGCCTGAAAGCGGTTTTGTCTGTGTATGATTTGCCTATTCATAAAAATCCATTTTTTTGTACCTATCGTAAATCTAAAAGTATGTTTCCAAATTTACCAAATCATAAA
Organism: Flavobacterium sp. I3-2; assembly: GCF_013389595.1. Taxonomy (NCBI): domain Bacteria; kingdom Pseudomonadati; phylum Bacteroidota; class Flavobacteriia; order Flavobacteriales; family Flavobacteriaceae; genus Flavobacterium; species Flavobacterium sp. I3-2. The sequence continues at coordinate 2,791,332 of NZ_CP058306.1, read as the reverse complement.
CTTAATACCGTTGCAGCATATTTAGGTTTTGAGCTTGAAAATCACCATCACGCCTTGGCAGATGCCGAAGCATGTGCACATATTGCTTTACAGGTTTTTTAAGTTTAGTATATTTATTAATTAAATATTCATGATTATGAATGAAAATACAGATTTATTATCTGATTTGTTAACTCAAACGGAAGAAGTTTATAAAAATACTTTGATTAAGAAGAATTTAGTTTTAAAAAAATTAATAGAAGATATATCTTATAAAAAGATTAAATTACATCACATTGATTATTCTAAATTAAATGTTATTCAAACAAAGTCAAGGTTAATGGGATTTGAAAATATACTCATTGATTTTGAAAAAATATTAGAAAAGGAAAATGCTCTTTCAAAAGAAAAGTCGATAAGATTCAATGTTTTAGATTTTTTTAGAATTGATGAAACCTTACATAGCCGATTATTAGGATTTTTTCTTGACAAAAATGCAAATCACGGACAAGGTGATTTATTTTTAAAAAAGTTTATTGAAAACTTAGGATACAATGATTACGATGAAGGGAAGTGGAATGTAACTGTTGAAAAGCAAAGAATTGATATTTTAATAGAACGTAACCATCCACATTCAGTAATCATTATTGAGAATAAATCAAATGATGCGATAGATCAAGAAAATCAAATTTACAGATATTGGCATAGAACAATTTATTGTAAGAATAAAGAAGAATGTGCTAATAACGATAAATACAAGATTATTTATTTGGTAGCTAATGATGCAAAACTACCTTCAGAAAACACTTTATTTAAACCAATTAATTTTCCTGATAATTTAGCAGCCGTTGTTCCTTTAAAGATAGAACGGTGGAATTTCAATAATGAGATAAAATGTTGGTTAGAAGATTGCTTAAACCTAATAGGGAAAGAAAATTATAGATTAAAAGAATATATAAAGCAATATATAGAATTTTGGAATTAAAAATATAATAAAATGAACAGAGAGTTTTTAAACGAAGCAATTAATTTATTTGATACACCTGAAAAGTGGAGTTCATTTATTGAGCTTTCAAACAAAAAAGAAGAAATAAGGAATTTCTATTTAAGAAATACAGAAGCTGCTTTGAATAGAAGATTTCGAGAGCTTGATGTTGTAGAAAGTTGGGATGTTTCTTTCAGCAATAATCAGTATAAATGGTTTTTAAAAGAATTTGGAATTAATTCAATATGTGTTTATTTTAATCCTGTTGATGCAATATTTCGTTTATTAGGGGATAATAATGTTTTTGATTTAAATAGAACAAATTCAGAATTAAAAACAGAATATTTTTCTCCAATCTTAAGTTTTATAGAGCGCATCGACGGAGTAAATGACGGATGGGAGTTAATTACAGAAAAAGGTAATTTCAATTTTGATTCTCCTTACGATGGTAATTTTACTGGAGATAAATTAGCATGGTATGCCGGAAATAGAACAGAAGAGTTTGTTAAACAAATTGCTGAAAAAGTAAATAGAATAAGAAGAAATCCAGAACTTAGCCAATTATTACGAGAATTAAATGAAAAGTGTAAAAGATAATATAAACTCTCCCGAAAATTTAATTTCGGGAGAGTTTTTTTAAAGGACATGTTTTGTCTAAGTATGAGATTATTTTTGAAAAAAAAATAAATATGAATTTCAAATTAGAACTACTTAAAAAAGAACTCGAATTAGAATTAAAGCATGATGAAAAAAACAAAGCAATACTTGCACAGCAATATGATAAAGCAGCAACTATTCGAGATGAAGAAAAAACGATTACATTAGCTATTGATGAAATAATTTGTCAAGTAGAAAAGATGTTTAATGAAACCATACTAACTGCAGAAAACTATAAACAACAAAAAGAATATAGTAAGTTGTTAATGCGGTATAATGTTGAAACTGAAAATATAATATTAAAAGAAAAAATTATTGCTTCAATCAAATATTATAATCAAATTAGAACTATAGAGTTATCTAATAAAAATAAAACATTATATATAAATTTGGGATTAGAAATTGAATGTTTAAAAACATACTTTAAAGATTGTTTCTCATTATAAATTATGAAAAAATTATACCTAGACGATTTGCGTCCCATTCCTACAGACTTTGTTGGACTTCGGTCGTATACAGACTTTGTTGCATACATCACTCAAAACGGTTTGCCCAATTTTATTTCGTTCGATCATGATTTAGGTTTAGAAGAAAGCGGTTTTGACTGCGCCAAGTGGTTGGTTAATTATTGCTTAGATAAAAAGAAAGAGTTGCCAGAATTTACCATTCATAGCCAGAATCCAGTGGGTAAACAAAATATTGAAAGTCTTTTAAATAATTTTAAAAAACGAAATGACAGAACTATTTTACAAGAATAAATCTATTGTTGCGTTTTCCGATACGCACGGTATACACAGAAAACTACCTTACATACCCGCAGATATTGTAATTTTCTTGGGCGATGCTTGTACTTTTGGAAACAATACACAATTGCATGATTTTTTAGAATGGTTCAGTCATTATCCTGCCAAACATAAACTTTTTATAGCCGGTAATCACGAATTGCAATGGCTGTATCAGCCCAATGATTTTTTACAAGCATTTCCTAAAAACATCATTTTTCTTGATAATAGAGCCATTGCGTTAGAAGAAATTAATTTTGTTACGGTTCCTGCTCGTATAGAACTAGTTAAACAATCCAAATTAAAGCTTCCCAATAAAGTAGATTTTCTTTTAACGCATGCACCACCTAAAGGAATTCTGGATAGTGATATGGACTGTTCAAATTTATTAAAATATGTACTAAAAGTACAGCCCTGCTATCATTTGTTTGGACACATTCATGAATGTAGAGGGAGTACTATATTAAATAACAACATCCATTTTGTAAATGTTTCAATCTAGTTTTTTAATAAATAGTGGTATTACTGAATATTTATGTGTATTCACAAAATACCTTTTTTGAAATCCTTTAACATTTCATATATTTACCTACTTATATACATAGTAAAATACATGACTCATAGTTCCCATAATAAATTAGTTAGTTTCATTTGGTCTATTGCCGATGATTGTTTAAGAGATGTTTACGTAAGAGGTAAGTATCGTGATATCATTTTACCTTTTGTAGTTTTACGTCGTATCGATGCACTTTTAGAACCAACTAAAGCAGAAGTACTAGAAGAAGTTCGCTTTCAAAGAGAAGATTTAAATCAGGTTGAGTTAGATGCTAAAGGACTTGAATCTGCTGCTGGTTATGTGTTTTACAATACATCTACTTGGACCATGGAAAAATTACGTGGTACGGCAACAAACTCACAACAAAAGTTAGTAGCTAATTTTGAAGAATATTTAAACGGATTTTCTTCAAATGTAAAGGAAATTATAGAGAAGTTTAAATTAGCTGCTCAAATTCAACACATGGCTAGTAAAGATGTGTTACTTGATGTTTTAGAAAAATTTACTTCACCATATATCAATTTAACGCCTTTCGAAAAGAATGATCCCGAAGGTAGAAAGCTCCCAGCATTATCCAACCTTGGCATGGGGTATGTTTTTGAAGAATTAATCAGAAAATTTAACGAAGAAAATAACGAAGAGGCTGGAGAGCACTTTACACCTCGTGAAGTAATTCAGCTTATGACAACTTTGGTTTTCGAACCTTTAAAAGATAGGTTGCCAAGTATTATTACCATTTACGATCCAGCTTGTGGAAGTGGTGGAATGCTTACAGAAAGCGAAAATTACTTGGTCGAAGAATCGGACATGAAATACACAGGTGACGTGTATTTGTATGGTAAAGAAATTAATGATGAAACCTACGCCATCTGTAAATCAGATATGATGATTAAAGGGAAAGATCCTGAAAACATCCGAGTAGGTTCTACCTTGAGTACCAATGAATTTTCGAACATGAAATTCGACTTCATGTTATCGAATCCTCCGTACGGAAAATCATGGGCAACCGAGGTTAAATACATCAAAGATGGAAAAGATGTTATTGATACTCGTTTTCAATTTAAATTAAAAGATTATTGGGGTAATTGGGAAACCGTTGATGCTACACCAAGAACTTCTGACGGTCAGTTGTTGTTTTTAATGGAAATGGTGGATAAAATGAAACCTGCTTCTGCTAATAAAATAGGTAGTAAAATTGCATCGGTACACAACGGTTCATCGTTATTTACGGGCGATGCGGGCTCAGGTGAATCTAATATCCGTCGTTATATTATTGAAAACGATTTATTAGACGCCATTGTGCAATTACCAAACAATATGTTTTACAATACGGGTATTACTACGTATATCTGGTTGTTAAACAATAACAAACCTAAAGACCGTCAAGGCTATGTGCAATTATTAGATGCTAATAATTTGTACCAAAAACTGCGTAAAAATTTAGGTTCAAAAAACTGTGAATTAACGAATAATCAAATCCAAGAAGTTGCACAAGCTTATTTGGATAATTTAGAGGAAACGAAAGATGGTTCTGATTTAAAAATAAAACGTTTTAAAAACAGCGACTTTGGTTATTACAAAGTAAACATCGAACGTCCTAAGCGTTTGCGTTCGCAATTTACAGAAGAAGCTTTGGCTAATTTACGTTTCGATAAATCGTTAGCTGCTCCTAAAAAAATGCTTTACGAAACCTATGGTGAAGAAGTGTACGCTGGTTTAGTTGCCGAGGAAACGTCTATTTACAAACGAGCCGAAAAAGAAGATTGGGGTTTAAACAAAAAACAGTTGAGTAAATTAATGGAGAAAGCTACTTGGGAAAAGCCCAAAAGCTTATACGATGCCGCCCATCAACTTTGGAAATTAATCGGTAATGAAGCGTTTACAGACTTCAATACATTTTCTGCTTTAGTAGATGATGTGGTTAAGAAAAACAAACTGAATCTTTCAGCAACTGATAAGAAGGCTATTTTAAACACCATTTCTACTTACGATGCAACAGCTGAAAAAGTAATAAAAAAAGTTGAAAAACTTTCTGGAGATAAGTTAGATCAATTACTTAACAAGTTGGGATGTACGGTAGATGAATTACCTTTCTTTGGATATTATCCAACAGAAAAACCAGGTGAATTTATTACCTATGAAACCGAATCAGACTTACGCGATAGCGAACAAATCTCCCTAAACGAAGAAATTTTAACGTATTTTAAACGCGAAGTAATTCCTCACGTAGAAGAAGCTTGGATCAATTTAGATTCGGTAAAAATTGGGTACGAAATTTCGTTCAACAAATACTTTTACCAACATACACCTTTGCGAAGTATAGAAGCCATTACTGCCGATTTATTAGCCTTAGAGGAACAAGGAGATGGTTTATTGGCTGAAATTTTAAAATTTTAGTTATGGAACAAGACAGTAATCTTTTAATTTATCAAACGGAAGACGGTACAACTAAAATTGAAACCCGTTTAATTAATGAAACCGTTTGGTTAAATCAAGCGCAAATGGCCGAGCTGTTTCAAAAAGATCGCTCGGTAATTAGTAAGCATATTTCAAACATTTTTTCGGAAGGAGAATTGGAAGAAAATAGCAATGTGCAAAATTTGCACATTGCAAATTCCGATAAGCCTGTAAAGTTTTACAACCTCGATGTTATTATATCAGTTGGTTATCGTGTAAAAAGTTTACAAGGCACTAAATTCCGCCAATGGGCAACCCAACGTTTACGTGAATACATCGTAAAAGGTTTTACCATGAACGATGAGTTATTAAAACAAGCAGGTGGTGGTAATTACTTTGACGAGTTGTTGGCGCGTATTCGTGACATTCGTTCATCTGAAAAAGTATTTTGGCGCAAAATCTTAGATATTTATGCAACCAGTATTGATTACGACCCCAAAGCAGAAAGCTCGCAATTGTTTTTTAAAACCGTTCAAAATAAAATGCATTATGCAGCACATGGACAAACAGCAGCCGAAGTTATTTTTAATCGCATATCGGCAGATAAACCAAATTTAGGCTTAACAACTTTTAAGGGAACTAAGCCCACTAAAGAAGAAATAAAAACGGCTAAAAATTATTTAACCGAAGACGAATTAAATATTTTAAATAGAGTAGTTACAGCGTATTTAGAAGTAGCCGAATTACAAGCCTTAAACCGCAAACCCATGTACATGAACGATTGGGTGGCACGTTTAGAAGATTTTTACGTATGACAGGTACCGAAGTTTTAGAACATGCAGGTACAATATCGCAACAGCAAATGCTACAAAAAGCAAGCCTGGCGTATGAAACTTATAAAGAAAAAATAAAAAACGAACTTACTCGTGCAGAGCAAGATTTTGTACAATTTATAGACCAAACAGCTAAAACACTTGAACGTAAAAAGAAAAACAACTAATGCAAAAATACGAACACTATAAAGACAGTGGCATCGACTGGATTGGGCCAATTCCTGAGCATTGGGAGGTAAAGCCTGGTTTTACTGTGTTAAAAGAGAGAAAGGAAAAAAATAAAGGAATGATTTCTAATAATGTACTTTCTCTTTCTTACGGTAAAATTATAGAAAAACCTGTAGAGAAATTAACAGGATTAGTACCCGAAAATTTTGAAACATACCAATTAGTTTATAAAGGTGATATAATCTTTAGACCAACTGATTTACAAAATGATAAAGTTAGTTTAAGAACTGGTTTATCTAAATTTAATGGTATAATTACAAGTGCATATATAAACTTACAGCCTATAAATACAGAGCCAAAATTTTTACATTATTATTTGCATACGACAGATACAAATAAAGTAATATACGGTTTAGGTTCTGGACTTAGACAAAACATTTCTTTTTTAGATTTTAAGAGATTTAGTTTCGTAGTTCCCCCAATCCACGAACAAGAAGCTATTGCAAAATTCTTAGACTATAAAACAGCGAAAATTGATGCGTTGGTACATACCAAAGAGCAACAAATAGAAAAGCTAAAAGAATTGCGTCAAGCAAAAATCCATCAAGCCGTAACCAAAGGTTTAGATGCCAATGCACCTACAAAAGATTCAGGTGTTGATTGGATTGGTGAAATTCCAGCACATTGGGAGGTAAAGAGGTTGAAGAATTTATTTCAAATTGTAAATGGAGCCACACCAAGCTCAGCAATACTAAGTTACTGGGGGGGAGATATTACTTGGGTAACGCCTAAGGATGTTAACAATATAAAGTATATTAGTGAATCAGAAAGAAATATTTCAATAAGTGGTTATAAAAGTTGTGGTACATCGTTAATCCCTAAAGGTTCTATTATTTTGACAACGAGAGCTCCAATTGGTAAAGTTGTAATTGCAAATAAGGAATTATGTACAAATCAAGGTTGTAAGTCTTTAGTTAAAATAAATAATCAAAATAATGAATTTATCTATAGTGTTCTAGATATTTCTAGTAAAGTTTTAAATTCATTAGGTACAGGAACGACTTTTATGGAATTAAGCAATGTAGCTTTAAAAAACTTTCAATTACCAATTCCCCCAATCCAAGAACAAGAACAAATTGTTGCTTATTTGGATGAAGTGACTGGAAAAATAGACCAAGCCATTGCCCAAAAGCAAGAACAAATTACCAAACTAAAAGAATACAAACAAAGCTTAATTAACGACGTGGTAACGGGGAAAGTTAAGGTTTGTTAAATGCAATTAACCCAAAAGAACATAATAATGAAAACCATTTTTTATGGCAACACAATATAACGAACAAGCTTTAGAATCGTTAATCGAAAAATCGTTAACGGGCTATTGTTTAGAAGAACTAAAAGCTGAAAGTATATCCATTGATCGTGTACAAGAGCTTCAAAAACAATATTTAAAAGGAACAGGTTATTACATAGGTGCTCCTTCAAATTTTGATAAAAAGTACGCATTAGATACAGCACGTTTTTGGGATTTTCTCGAAGAAACACAACCAAAAGAAGTTGAAAAACTAAAAGTTTCAAGCGATTGGAAATTAAAGATATTAGAACGCTTTGACCGTAAAGTAAAGAAAGATGGTATTTTAAAACTTCTTAAAAAAGGGTTAGAAGTAGATAACGCCCATTTTACGTTATTTTATGAAGCACCTAGTGCAAGTAGTGCCGAATCTATTAAAGATAACTTTAATAAAAACCAGTTTTCAGTAACACGGCAATTGCGTTATTCAACGGTGAATCCAGGCGAAGAAATTGATATGGTGCTTTTTGTAAATGGTATTCCATTAGCTACCATGGAATTGAAAAACGCTTGGACGCATCAAACGGCAGCGGTTCATGGTATTGAGCAATATAAAAAGTCACGAGATAACAGTCAACCCTTATTACAGTTCGGTCGTTGTTTGGTACACTTTGCTGTAGATACCGATGAGGTTTATATGACCACTAAATTAGACGGTACCAATACGTTTTTCTTACCATTCAACAAAGGAAACAATTTCGGTAAAGGCAATCCTATAAACCCTATTGGGCACAGAACGGCCTATTTGTGGGAAGAAATTTTTACCAAAACCTCTTGGGCAAGCATCATTCAACATTTTATGTTGTTAGAGGGCAGTGAAAAAGATCCTCTATCTAAAAAGTTTTATATTTTTCCGCGATACCATCAGTTAGAAGTGGTTAAAAATTTAATGGCAGATGTAAAGGAAAACGGTGTTGGTAAAACCTACTTAATTCAACATTCTGCCGGTTCTGGCAAGTCGAATTCCATTACGTGGGCAGCCTTTCAATTAATTGAAATTGAAGATGAAAACCAACGCCCTATGTTTGATTCGGTGATTGTAGTAACCGATCGTAGAATTTTAGACAAGCAACTACGTGACAACATCAAAAGTTTCTCTGATATTAAAAACATTATTGGTGCAGCCTTTTCTTCTAAAGATTTAAAACTTTCGTTAGAATCAGGTAAACGTATCATTATTACAACCATACAAAAATTCCCACACATCGTAAAGGATATCGATGAAATGGGCGACAAGCGTTTTGCTATTATTATCGATGAAGCACACAGCAGCCAAGGCGGTACTGCTGCCGACCAAATGAATCAAGTATTAGGTAAATTGGTCGCGAATGAAGAAGGCGAGGTAGACGCGCAAGATCTAATCATAAATGCCATGCAAGCACGTAAAATGCGTAGCAATGCCTCGTATTTTGCTTTTACGGCTACACCTAAAAACAGTACCTTAGAACGCTTTGGTACGCAACAAGCCGATGGTTCATTCAAGCCGTTTCATTTATATACCATGAAACAAGCCATTGAAGAAAAGTTTATTTTAGATGTATTAGCCAATTACACTACGTATAAAAGCTACTACCATTTACAAAAATCAATTGAAGACAATCCTGAATTCAATACCAAGAAAGCACAAAAAAAGCTAAAAGCATTTGTAGAACGTGACAAACGTACCATAAAAGCAAAAGCGGAAATTATGCTCGACCATTTTATGGAACAGGTGGTAAACAAAAAACTTTTAAAAGGCAAAGCCAAAGGTATGGTAGTAACGCAAAGTATAGAATCTGCCATTCGATACTATGATGAACTTAAAGCGTTACTAAAAGAACGTGGCAATCCATTTAAAATCATCATTGCTTTTTCAGGTGAAAAAAACGTGGAAGGTAATGAATTAACTGAGGCTAAAATGAACGGTTTTGCCGAAACCGAAACGAAAGATCAGTTCAATACAGATGAATATCGTTTGTTAGTTGTAGCTAATAAATACCTAACAGGTTTCGATCAACCAAAGCTAACCACCATGTATGTAGATAAAAAGTTACAAGGTGTTTTATGTGTGCAAGCCTTATCTCGTTTAAACCGATCAGCAGATAAATTAGGTAAGCGTACAGAGAGTTTGTTTGTTTTAGATTTCTTTAATGATAGTGCTGATATAAAAGCTTCTTTTGATCCGTTTTATACGGCTACCACATTAAGTAGCGCTACTGATGTAAATGTGTTACATGATTTAAAAGATGCTTTAGACGATTCTGCAATATATGAATGGAGTGAAGTAGAGGAGTTCAATACCTTGTTTTTTAAAGGAGCTTCAGCTGATGAATTAAGCCCTATTATTGGAAATGCAGAAGATCGTTTTAACGAATTACTAGATTTAAGCGAAGACAAAAAAGCCGATCTAAAAATTAAAGCCAAGCATTTTGTAAAAGTGTATGGGCAATTAGCAGCCATCATTTCTTTTGAAAATATGAATTGGGAAAAGTTGTTTTGGTTTTTAAAATTCTTGATCCCTAAAATGATCGTTAAAAAAGCCGAGGCTGACGCATTAGATGAGTTATTGAATAGTGTCGATTTATCTACTTACGGTATTGAGCGTGTACGCTTAAACGAAACCTTGGTATTAGATAGGGAAGAGTCTCAACTCGATCCTGCTAATAGTAATCCACGTGGGGCACATTCCGATGATGAAAACGATTTATTAGAAAACATCATCAACGATTTTAATACCCGTTGGTTTGCCGATTGGGACGCTACAAATGAAGATAAACGCCAGTTTTTCCAAACTTTTGTTGAAAAAATTCAAGAGCACCCTGATTATGAATCAAAATACTTGAATAATAACGATACCTATACGCGCGAGTTGGCCTACGATAAAATTATGGAGCAAGTAGCCCTTTCTATGAGAAAGTTGCAGTTAGATTTTGCAAAACAGTGGATGGACACCCATTTTAAACAAGATTTTAAATCGGGTACGCAACGATTTTTAAGATAAAATAGAGATAATATAAAAAGCAAAGGCTAATAAACCTTTGCTTTTTTGTTGTTAGTTAATGTTACTTGTTAAACTTCATTACATGTTATTAAATATGATTTCCAATATCGTATTTATTTAAAAACATTCCCTATTCCCTAATTCCCTAATTCCCCATTTCCCTAAAAAATTTACAGTCTTTTGTTTTGTTTTTCTATGAAGGATAATTAAATAGAATTTAAGTTCTTCAAAGCTATATCAATAAATTGTGGTTTTGTAGTAAACAAGGTACGTTTTCTATCACTCCAATTTTCAATGGTGTGTTTAATGAGCTGATTATCATGGATATTTTCTGTTTCTTTTATAAAATCAACAGTAGATAATAGTTCCAATCCAAAGTTCGAATAAAAGCCACGTAGAAAGGACTTGGTTTTATTTACAATTTCTAAGTATTTGCTATGCTCAGGTAAGTTCAAATAAGCGGTAATTTCTTCTTCTGCCTCTGTGATAATCCCTAGGTTATCAAATGGCTTTTTGTCTTTAGAGCTGTATCCGGTAATATAACTACCATTTAAATAATACAGCACATGTTTTACTTTTCCAGAATATGGTCCGTAGAAATGTTTTTTAAATTCCAGTTTAAATTCATCTTTAGCTCCGAATTTTTGTAAGAAATATGCAATTTTCTCTGCCGAAAACTCTGAAATAAATTCACCGTTCTTTACCAAATCGTAAAGCATAGCCAACAGCATCGCTCTTGCAGGTGTTAAAGCAACACGCTCTTTTTTAAGTATCTCTTTTATCGCAGTGTTCGGTTCGTAAATGTAAATTTCACACTCTAAATCTTGTAAATAGTCAATAAGTAAATTCTTCACTTGGTTCCAATCTAAACCTCCATTACCAGCTCCTAAAGGTGGTATAGCTATCGATTGAATCTGATATTTTTTAATAATATCTATTAAGTTTGCTAATCCATTAGTAATATATTCGTATTCAGAAGGCTTTCTCCAAGAAGTTTTTGTAGGAAAATTTATAATTAATTTAGAACCATTAAGTAAGGTTTCTTCTTCATAAACGAAAGAATTTCCAATGCCAATAGTACCGTTTTTACAAGCTTTTGCGTAGGCTTTAAAATTGTTAGGAAATTGGTTTTTAAACTGCAATGCAATTCCTTTACCCATAACACCATCAGTATTAACGGTATTTACTAATGCCTGCGCATTACTTTCTAATAAATTACCTACTATAAAATGTATCATACTGAAAAATAATAATTGGGTCTAACTACAATCTTTTTTTCTTCAATACCAAAATGTACTAATTTTGATTTTGCCTTTTCGTTATAGCAAATATAACCTAAAATATGATTAGTTGGTAAATCATTTTCTAATAGCAATTCTGCTTCTTTTCTTCTTTTTTTATCCAAATCGTTTTCATCATGCCAATAGATATCTTGTATAGCGTCCCAGTCTAATAAGTGCTCAATTTCATTTATACGATCTTTAGTATATTGGGTAGAGAAGGAGTCTATGGCATGACCGTCTGTGAAAATAAAAGGAATATTCGAATGTACTATTTCTTCAACCGTAGTTACACAGTAAACTATATCTTCTGCTAAAGTTTGTTTTACACCATTATGTCCCCATTGAATAACGTATAGCATCGGAAAACGATAGCCAAAGTAAAAGGGGATATAATCTCCTAATAGTTTACCATTTTTTAAAGCTTTACCAGCTCTGGTTGTAATAATAGAAGAATCTCCAATTGGAATAAAATTACGGTTTGGATATACTAACTTAGCGTTCAGTAGAAGTTAAGACTAAAATCTTAAATTTGACTCATGAAACAAGGACGAAAAATCTATGATACCGCTTTTAAAATAAGAGCAGTAGAATTAAGTAATGATAGAAATAATTTATCAGAGCTAGCGCGAGAGCTTGGTATAAAAGTTTCTTTGCTTTATAAATGGCGAAAGGAATATCAGCAATTTGGTACGGGTAGTTTTCCTGGCAACGGAAATTTAAAACTTACTCCCGAACAAGAACGTATTCACGAATTGGAAAAAAAACTCAAAGATGCCGAGTTAGAGCGCGATATATTAAAAAAAGCAATCAGCATTTTCTCCAAGAGCGATCGATGAAATACAGATTCATTAAGAATCATGAACGGCAATTTCCGATTGAGAAAATGTGTTCCATCTTAAAAATCAGTTCTAGAGGTTTGGATATGCAAACAAAAAGTACAGTATAAGTTAAGCTACATTTTTATAAATTTTGTTTTGATTATTAAATTCTTCAATTGTTTTGTAATTCAATGAGCTATGCCTTCTTTTTCTGTTGTACCAAATTTCAATGTATTGAAATATTTCGCTTTCCATTTGTTTTTTGAAAATCAGCTTATTTCTATAAATTAATTCTGTTTTTAGAGATTTAAAAAAGCTCTCGGCTACTGCATTGTCCCAACAATTTCCCTTGCGAGACATACTTCTGATTACTCCATAAGATGCTAAAATATTGGTGAATTTCTTTGTAGCATATTGTACCCCTTGATCAGAATGAAAAATCAATCCTTTTTCAATTGGTCTGTTTTTTATTGCCATTCGAAAGGCAGCTAGTGATGTATCATCGGCACTCATCGTATTACTTAAACTCCAGCCAATTAATTTTCTATCGTACAAATCAATAATGGTTGTTAGATACAGAAACCCATCTTTTGTTTGGATATAAGTGATATCGGACACCCATTTTTGACTAATTCGAGTGGCTTTAAAATCTCTATCAAGTACATTTTCTGCAATCAAGTAATTGTGTTTCGAGTTGGTTGTAACTTTGAATTTCTTGCTTAATTTACTTTTCAAGCCAAGCTCTTTCATATATTTGGCAACGGTTACACGAGATATTCGATATCCTAAAGCCTGTAATTCTGCTGTAATTCTTGGACTTCCATAGCGTTGTTTGAATTCAAAATAAAGTGTTTTGATTTTTTGCTTTAGTTTATTCTTTTTCAATGCTTTCTTTGAAATGGATCTCTTTTTCCATTTATAATAACCTCTAGAACTGATTTTTAAGATGGAACACATTTTCTCAATCGGAAATTGCCGTTCATGATTCTTAATGAATCTGTATTTCATCGATCGCTCTTGGAGAAAATGCTGATTGCTTTTTTTAATATATCGCGCTCTAACTCGGCATCTTTGAGTTTTTTTTCCAATTCGTGAATACGTTCTTGTTCGGGAGTAAGTTTTAAATTTCCGTTGCCAGGAAAACTACCCGTACCAAATTGCTGATATTCCTTTCGCCATTTATAAAGCAAAGAAACTTTTATACCAAGCTCTCGCGCTAGCTCTGATAAATTATTTCTATCATTACTTAATTCTACTGCTCTTATTTTAAAAGCGGTATCATAGATTTTTCGTCCTTGTTTCATGAGTCAAATTTAAGATTTTAGTCTTAACTTCTACTGAACGCTAAGTTAGTATATCCAGTTATTATAAATGGAAAAAGAGATCCATTTCAAAGAAAGCATTGAAAAAGAATAAACTAAAGCAAAAAATCAAAACACTTTATTTTGAATTCAAACAACGCTATGGAAGTCCAAGAATTACAGCAGAATTACAGGCTTTAGGATATCGAATATCTCGTGTAACCGTTGCCAAATATATGAAAGAGCTTGGCTTGAAAAGTAAATTAAGCAAGAAATTCAAAGTTACAACCAACTCGAAACACAATTACTTGATTGCAGAAAATGTACTTGATAGAGATTTTAAAGCCACTCGAATTAGTCAAAAATGGGTGTCCGATATCACTTATATCCAAACAAAAGATGGGTTTCTGTATCTAACAACCATTATTGATTTGTACGATAGAAAATTAATTGGCTGGAGTTTAAGTAATACGATGAGTGCCGATGATACATCACTAGCTGCCTTTCGAATGGCAATAAAAAACAGACCAATTGAAAAAGGATTGATTTTTCATTCTGATCAAGGGGTACAATATGCTACAAAGAAATTCACCAATATTTTAGCATCTTATGGAGTAATCAGAAGTATGTCTCGCAAGGGAAATTGTTGGGACAATGCAGTAGCCGAGAGCTTTTTTAAATCTCTAAAAACAGAATTAATTTATAGAAATAAGCTGATTTTCAAAAAACAAATGGAAAGCGAAATATTTCAATACATTGAAATTTGGTACAACAGAAAAAGAAGGCATAGCTCATTGAATTACAAAACAATTGAAGAATTTAATAATCAAAACAAAATTTATAAAAATGTAGCTTAACTTATACTGTACTTTTTGTTTGCATATCCAGTCTTTTACATCAGACAAAATTTCAATTCTTTTACATTCTAGTGCAAAATAGATGTTTTCGTCTTCTTCATTTTGAAAAATATTTCTTAAACCTAGTTTATTTATATAAATATCAATCTTATCTGGTTTTATTTTACCATCAACAACATCTATGTAAGGTTGTTGGGTTTCATAGGCAAAATTAATTTCATCTAACTCAGAAATTTTTTGGTTTAATAAACTTTTTTTTTCTTTATAAATTCAAGTTTATTATGTGCTTCATAAGCATCATTAAAAAAATAGAATTCATCTTCATGTAGATTATTAATTAAATTTTCATCACAACCTTTAAGTGGTCGAATTGCAAGTAGTTTAAAGCTCATAAGTATTATTATAATTTTTCTAGTTTATTTAAATTGGTATTTTCAGATTCTTTAATCTTAAATTAAACATACTTAACAAGTTCATTGATATTCAATTTACTATCATTGCAAAGTTTGTTATATAATTCAAGGGTAGTTTTGATCATGTTTTTAATTTTTGATTATTTGAGTTAACAGGCTAGGGATGAGGTATAATTACAATTTACCTTCTTTTTGATGATATAAATATTCTTCCCATTCGTAAGGACCTTTATTACCAATACTTTCTTCTAAAAATTCAATTCCTGAATCTGAAAGTTCCCCAACTTTTATGAAAGGTCCCATTTCATCTACTTTGATAAGTAAACAAGGTACTAAATGGCTATTTTTATATGTAATACTACATGGTTTAGTAGGTTCTTCTGAGAAATGAGTTAAAAAATGTGCATCATTCATTGCAATATTTGTTCCCTTATAATCTACACTAGTTATCATTGCACCAACAAAATCAGTATCTGTTCTAGTTTCTAGAAATACCATAAAATGACCTTTAATTTTTTTACCATTTTCATCGTAATACACTTTGTGATTACTTTCACCCTTAAGTATGTATCCTTTTTTACAATCTTTTATTTCTATGTAATTCATGTTCTTTGTTTTAAATAAAGCAAACTATTATTATTAAAATAGGAGTAAAGCTAATTATTAAAGTATACCACCCATACCTTAACCAAAAGTTTTTTCTTTTAATTCTCTTTAATTGTTTTTCAGTGAGTTCTTTAAAATATTCTGTATGGCTTGCTTTAAAATTATCATAATCTATAGCAATATGATTTTCATATTTACTCAATATGGCTTGATATTCCTTAGCAAGTTTTTTAGCAAAACTATTCTTATCCTCTTCAGTTGGATTTTCCAAAGTTTTAAATGCTCTCAGTTTATTGTACAAAACACTTAATTCCAACCCACAATTATGAAAGTCTTTAGCTCTTAAATAATAATTTTGAGAATTTTCATGTTGAGATAGTACTAGTAATATGATGCTTAGAGCTGTAACCACATAATTGATTAAATCCAAATTAATAGCTGAATGTATGTTATATACAGAAATTAATCCAGCAATAATCAAATAAGCTGATAAAATAGATAAGCTAATGTTAGACATCTTAGAAATTATAGTCAATCTCTTATCAGCTTCAAATCTAGCACCTTTGGTTGACCATATTTTATAATTCAATTCTTCAAGAAAACTTTTTTCTAAATATTGTTTTGATCCTGCAAAAATTGATTTAGTTTCTTCTTGTTTAGACATATCTTTTATTAGTTAATATTTATACAGTTATATGAGCTTGTATATCTTTAAGTAACAATTTGTATTCATCATTAGTCATTTTATTATGTAATCCCATGTAATGGTCAAATTCACCATTTAAACTATTGATTATTGCCATTTTCTGTACAATTAAAAATGATCCTTGTAAAAACAATGATAATTCTTTACTAGTATCGTTTGGTTCTTCAAAAATTAAGTTATGCTCATCAATAAAAATTATTTCCTCATTTTTATGATTAAATTTTTTATTGAAAAAAGGTTTCATTTCTTGTAATTCCAATCTAAAATAACTCCATTTTGTATCTTGCATCGATTCAAATATTAGTTCTTTAGGTTTCATTAAATAGGAATTATTTATTAAAATAAAATCAATCCCGTTTATTTTTATAATCTCAGCAATTTCAAAATCTAGCCCACCAGATATAGGAAAAAAACTATGATTCAGAGCATCATATGTGTTAAAAAGAATATTTAAAACCTTTCTTATATCAAAAGTGTTTGTCCATCTAGCTGACTCAGTTATGCCAAAGGGAAATAACATAAGTAAAGCATCATTCCATTCTATAGAATTTCTTAATTTATAATTAGAATTACTTTTTAACCAAAAACTAAAGGATTCTTGAAATTCCACAATTGTAGGTCGTTTTTCAGGATCGTTATGCGTAGCAGCTTCTAATAGTTTTTCTAGTAATAGAATAGAATTATATTCAGTTACTCCAATCAATCTCATTTTATTAATTTTAACATCCAAATTGTTCATTAAAGAAAAATTACTAAATCTGTTATATTGTCCGTCAAATGTTAGCCAGTTTTTAGTCAGAATGGCATATATAGTTTTTGCTAATGAATATACATCTGCTTTTTTGTAATTAGCAATAGTTGATATTCTTCGCATTTCTGGTGCTATAGTAAAAGCCGGACCTATTTTTTCGTTTGTACCTGAAATTCTTTCTTTCCTAGGGAAATTTGCTAATCCAAAATCTGATAATTGAGGCTCTCTATCAACTATTATGATGTTTTCAATTTTTATATCTCTATGTGTTATATCTTGAGAATGTAGATATACTAATGCATCAATAATTTTTTCGCAGATTGTAAATTGTTCATCTAAGTTACTTCTTTTTATGTAATCCTTTAACGGAATGCCTATTGGCATAATATAATAGGCCTCATTCTTGCTAATATAAATAGTAGGTGTATGGGCTTCAATTATCTCAATTATATTTGAATGATTTATTTTACTTAAAATAGTAATCTCATCAATAAACCTCAAATAGGCTTTTTTGTTTGTTGTGTTTTTTAAAGTTTTTTTTGCAAAATAATTTCCTTTTTTATCAATAACTTTTTCCACAAAACCATTTCCGCCTTGTCCTAATTTATTTACAATTTTATATTTTTGTAGCTTCTTCATATTAAAACAATCTGTCACTTTTACCTTGATTACAATCAATACATGAAGTAATTAGGTTATTCAAACTATCAGTACCTCCTTTAGCTACTGGTATTATATGATCTACTTGTAGTTTTACTCCATCCGTTGCTTTTGATCCACAATACTGGCACATGTGGTTATCTCTTTCTAAAATAGCAAACCGAACAGCTTTTGTAATTGTATTTCTCCTAGAAGTAGCTTTTCTTTTTGTAATTGTTTTATTTTTAAATATGTAATTGTAATATTCGAGACACTCGGTGTAATGTTTATTTTTAATGTTTATAAATTTGTTCGATCGTTCATTATCCCAATCACCATCACAACTGGCCATACCTTTAGCAAATCGTAGTCCATTTTCACTATCAAATAGATTAACTTCAGGGCACATATTATAATAATACAAAAATGATCTCTTTTTACTCCAGATTACTGCTTCACCACTCAAAGGAATACTGTTTTCATTAAAATCCTTTGGTAATATGTGTTCTTTTTGCAAGGCAGTAATAATGTTATTTTCATGATCAATTTCATGAAAATCCGAAAAAAAATAAATTGTGAATGCGCGTCTGGTACAATAATCTAATATCGGACATCTTAATACACAATTACTCTTTCTGCTAATGTCATAGTATTGTGATTGGTTCATTATCTTAAACTATTTTTTTAATTTCAACTTCTTTAAAAAAATCTAATAATTGTTTTTCTTCATCTTCATCAGACACTAATCTCACACAAATCAAATTCTTAATTGTTCTTGAACAGGCTACATAGAAAAGTTTTTTATTTTTTGATTTCTTTGATGAGTCTTCCTCATTATCATAAATACTTTTAAAATTGTATTTGTTCCAAAAATATTCGTCCATTACAACCATGACATTTTCAATTCCAGAACCTTTGGTTTTATGCATAGTTATATAATCTGAAGTATTATTTTCATCAATATAATTATAGTAATTCAAGACTTCAGAGAATTTTAATTTTTCAGAAAATAAATCATTATAGAATATTTTTCTTTTAAGACTTTTTTCAAATTCTTCAAACTCTTCAGTAGAAACAGAAGCATCCTTTGCTGTCATTTTCGTTGATGAATTTCCTTCATCAAAATACAAAGACTCTAAATATTGAAATCTAACATCATTTTTTAAATTTTCGAGATAAGCATCTCTATTTGAAATGTATTGCTTGTATGAATCAGATTTATTTATCAATTTGTTGCCAAATGCAAATTTTAAGATCCTGTTAACCGATTGATTTGTATTTAATAATGCATCGAAAAATCTTTTTACCCTTATTTTATCTTTAACAGATTTTAATTCGAACCCGTATTTCCTTAGTTTTACAAAAACGAAATTATAGTTCTTATTTTTATAAGCAGAACAAAGTTCATATATTTCTATTAATTGAATCCTTTCTAAAGTTTTCTCAATTTCTTCCTTAACTTCTGTATATCTATCATTGAATATTTGATAAAGAATCCTAAATCCTAGTTCGCTTGAAATAGATTTATTGGTTAACATTAGTTTTTTAACTTCAGGATTATCGACTGAAACTTGGGATATTAATCTATTAAGAGTGTCAAAGTAATTATTTTTATCTTCAATACTACTGAAAGCATTGGGCTTGTTTCTATAAATAGAATAGTATAATTTTACTTCTCCTTTTCTATCTTCAATAGTTTCAATATTTTTTAAAGCTAATTCTTGGTTAAGTCCATCAGTTCTAATTCTATTTATAAAGTCGATGACTTTATCTGAACATCTAAAATTATCCTCTTTTTTAATTTTGATTAATTTATTCTCATATATCTCTTTTTCTACATCGCCTATTCCATCATCATAAATTCCTTGCATAGAATCACCAAAGAATCCAATGGTTGTTTTATTATTTTTTGGGATTGAATTTAAAAAAATATCAACTATTTTTTCATTTGTATCTTGATACTCATCAATCAGTATGAAATCAAATTTGTCACTTACAATTTTTCCCAATAAAGAATGTTTTTTAAATAGAAGAGATGCAATGTGTAATAACTCATCGTGTCCAAAAGATAGTTCTTTGAACTTATTATAACGAGTTTCATTGTATCGGATTTTATTATAATCAATGGATTTAATAATCTCCAATATTTTTTCATTCAATTTATCTGCTTCAGTATTTAAATCGTCATTGAATTTTATTGGTTCTTTATCGTATTCTCTCTTACCTATAACTTTAGAAGTTTTTTCTCCAGTTGTCGTAAATAATTTACCAGCATATTTTCCATATAACTTTTTATATTTTTCGTGTTCATTCTTTTTATACTCTTTTTCATCTTCTTCAGCATTTAGTTCTTTTCTAGTAATCTTTTCAACTTTAAAAATTTCAAAGATTACTTCGTGAATATTTTTTTTATAATCTTTAATTAAATCGTTTAAAAAAGAATGTATTGTAGAAACAATGAAATTTTTATTTTCTCCAATTCTATCTTTAATTTCATCAACTGCAACATTTGTTAATGTAATACAAACACCTTTTTTGTCTGGATAAGTGTTAGAAATATATTCAAGAATTTGTTTTAAAGATTCGGTTTTTCCACTTCCTGCTCCACCTTGTAAAACAAAATTTTTAAATTCTTTTTCAGCATCTTGATTATCATCAATAATCTGTTTTATTTGCTCGATTGGTTTTAGTTTGCTATCCATTTTAAACCTTCTTTAATGTATAATGGGGTTTTCCATTCAACTTTACCAGTTAATGCTAAATATAAAAGTGAAGAAGCGAAGTCTGATTTACCATTTACTTTTAATATCTCCTTTGTCAATTCATAAAAATCAGTAACTGAATCAATAAGTTTAGCTTTATGCTGGATCCCACGAATTTCATCATCTTTATATTTTATAATTTCTTTTAAATTCAAACTAATAAATGAATCTTCAAAGCTTCTACCATGATATCCTAATTCTTCAATCTGGTAAGCAATTTTTATATAATGAGAATCATCATCTTGTAGTGAATCTGCTTTAAGTTTTTCAAACCAATCTTTAAATTCTAGAGAATTTGCTTCAGGTTTGTTTAAAAATTCTTTAATAGAATAATTACTTGTATTATCTCCTTCTATTACAGCACAAGCAACATTGCTTTTACTTTCTTTTTTCCCTTTAGATGCTGGTGTTATTATTAATTTAGTTGTATCAATATCAGTAATTATAAGAGTTTTAATTTCTAAAAACTCCAAAAAGTATTTAAATACTTTTGAATTTGCTCCTACTTCAATTATTGAAATATTTTGTGATGATATTTTATGATCTTGATCTACAACCAATTTATCATATTGGCTAATAAAATATGGTAAAAGCATTTTTTCTGTAGTTCCCTCGATAAGAATTATTTTTTCAGCAAAGAATAACTCAGATGAATACAATGTTAGGTACTGTTTTAAAAATTTAAAATAATCTTCTTTGCCTTTATATTTAATTTCTAAGTCAGTATAGAAATTTTTAATATTAATATTTCCATCTTTAAGTTTAAAATAACGCAAATCAGAAAAATTACATTGCGAAACTATGTGCGATGAATGGGTCGAAATAAAGGTTTGTAAATTAACTTCTTTGTTAATCTCTCGTATAATCTCTTGTATTTTTTGACTAAATACATATTGCATCTGAGGATGAGTATGAGCCTCTGGTTCTTCAATAAATAATAGGTTAATATCTTTCTTCTCTTCTAGAAAATACTTTTTCTTAACTTCAATTTGAAGTAATAAATAAAGAATGTTCACATATCCTAATCCATTCAAATGTTCAGGAAGATTATTTGATCCGTCTCCATAAACAATTTTAGAATGATTGGTAAATAATTGTTTAGATTCTAAATCTGAAACAACTCTCAAATCTTTTATGTCAAGAAAGTTCTTAGCGTTCTCCAAAAATGATTTAAAGTGAATCTGATACTTTTCATCTAAGGTAGAATCCATTGTCGAAATCGCATCATTAATCTCAAAGAAATCATCTGATGATTCTTTATGCTCTTTATTAAAATATTGAGTAGTCATTTCTGACAAGGCCCTTTTACCATTTCCAGTTGTTTCAGAGCTTGAGACATTTCTTTTCGCGTGGATGACCTGAAAATTAATTAAGTTTCTAATTGACGAAATATCTTTTTTAACTAAATTTCCTCTATTTGCAGGTTCTAAGTCAGATTCATTTTCAAAGACATACACATTCTTATTTATTAAATAATCGGGCAAATTCTTCTCAATGAATTTTTCTCTACTAGTTTTTAACTTTGACAAATCATTTATTAAATTATCTTTAGCAATTGAGCATTCAAAAAGTATTCTCACAATATTTACAGAGGGGTCTAAATCTAATATAAAATCAGATATATTTTCTAAAGAATCATTAATATCATACTTTATTTCGAGAATCATCTGGATAGATAAATCTTCAATCACAGTACTCTCATCTATCTTATAAATTTTATCTCTCAATGATGTTGAAAAGTCATAGAAATTAAATTTAAAACTTTCATTTCTATAAAACTTGTCAAAAAGCATTATAAATGAAGTTTTACCACTATTGTTTCTTCCAATTAAAAGAGATAATTCTTGTTTCTCATTTTCATTTAATAAAAGAGTGGTGTCTTTTAGCAATCTGAAATTTTTAATTCTAATTTTGCTTATGTACATAAATGTTTTATTAAGGAATAATATGCTAATCTTTAAAAGAAAGATTACTTTGTGAATAAATATTAAATGTTGAAATTCAGTTTTAACTAATTGCTTTTGGCATGTTTTATTCTGAAAGAAATATCAATTTTATAAACTTTTAATCTCTAACAATGTTGTATTTAATATAGAAGGCATTCTTGAGTTAATCATTTCAAGAAAGGTAATACTTGACGCATTATAAGTATCAATTGCTATGCAGTAATGTTGTGAAATTGTGTATTCACCAGAATATTTCTCAAACAAAAACTTGTATAGTATTTCACAGAAAAGACCAAGTTCTGATTTAGTAAATCCATTAAGTTGAGGTACAAGTATTATACCTCCTATAGTTTCAATTCCATTTTCTTCAAATAGAAACACCAAATTTGGATTTATGTAAATAGGTAAATGTTGTAATGTTAATATTTTTGAAGTTTTTTCAACTGTTTCAAAATTGATTATATTATCTGGTCTTAAACTTAAAATATCAAATTCTTTGAAACTTCTAAGAATATCTAAATTTCTCTCATACATTGTTTTGTCTTTCAGAGAAGTAGTTTTACTATATTTGTCTGTTACCTCATCGATTTTTTCGTCATAAAATTCATCCTTTCCACGTTTGAAGGTATTATAAATAGAACTATTGCTAATACTCCAATAGTTACCACCAGTCTTATCCTCACTATCTTTAACCTTAGCTTTCCTTGTTTTAAGCTTTAAAGCGAAATTCCTTTTTGTTTTTTCAGATCCTTTTTTTCTAAATTCAATTAATTCTTTGATTGTAATTTTTTCCATGTTTCATAAGTATTTATTTATTTTTTTGGCTGTGCTATTATTTTACTCCAACTCCTTATGAAACCCCATCTTTAAAAGTTCCTTTTCCATAGGATTAAGTTCTTTTTTTCGAGCCTCACTATAGAGTGTATACAACTCTTCCAAATCTTCAATTCCTAAATCTTTGACCGACTTACCCCAATTGTACAAAGCCATTTCTCTGTAAGAAGCGTACAGACCTGGTTTTACTTGATAACCATTATTTTCTTTTCCTTGGATAGGAGTAAAGAAGTCTAACAAACCATTGATTTGAGTTTCTTTGATTATCTCTGATTTGATTACTTTCAAATCTTTAGTACTTTCTTGAGCATAACTAAAAGAGGATAGGAGTATTGATAGGTAGAGTAGTAGGTTTTTCATGAGTGTAAATTTATTTTATTGGTATAAGTTTGATTAGTTCCCTAAGTTTTCAAAGAAATCTTTTAAGCTTAATTTCCTAGCTGAACATATCTTATAAAGTGTTTCTACAGGAATATGATATGTGTTTTCTCCTTTTATCTTGCGTATAGTACTTTCTTCTACATTATGTAATTTAGCAAATGAAGTCTGTGATTTACCCTGATCTAACCAAGGTTTAAGCCATTCTTTAACTATATAATTACATATTTTTTTATTTATATCAATCATTTTTTAAGATTTAAAAACATTTTATTAAAAAAAAACACGTTCGTTCGACCGTGGTTGAAAAAATTTTATTATATTTGTATAAGCGAATTGATAATAAGTCTGTATAAGACGAATTAAATACGATGTAATCTCGAATCGAAACGACCAATTTTATCTTCGAGAGTATCGTGAAATCGCTCCATGTCTAAAAAAAGTTTTGTACTTTCGCATACGGCATGGGCGGTTTTCACATATGCTTTAGGAGATAGCTTTATAACATTTGTTTTAAAGACGGGTTTGGTCGCCCTCGATACTAAAGTGTGAAACCGCCTTGCCTTTTTTTGTGCAAAGTTTCTTCATACCCAAGAGTACATCGTTCCATAAACCCAAAAACCTAAATTATGAGAACGAAATTTTTAAACTCCGTAACCCAACCTCCTTAAAACTTAAGGTACCTTTTTACCCTTGTAAACCAGTAACGTACACCGTTTAGTAAAACAGGTATTGCCCATACAAAAC
Organism: Flavobacterium sp. I3-2; assembly: GCF_013389595.1. Classification (NCBI taxonomy): domain Bacteria; kingdom Pseudomonadati; phylum Bacteroidota; class Flavobacteriia; order Flavobacteriales; family Flavobacteriaceae; genus Flavobacterium; species Flavobacterium sp. I3-2. The sequence goes on along the minus strand of NZ_CP058306.1, from coordinate 2,766,606 downwards.
ACTAAATACGTGTACAAACCACCATTTTGAAAACGTTTATAACTTTTTCAACAGGCTATTCTATGTCTTTAAATTCGCACTTTAAAAATAGAGGCTTTTTTTAGAAGTTACAAACATATTGTTAGATATTTTTTAAAATAAGTTTTACAAGGGGAAAATGTTTCTATAAAATAGTAGAAAATCAGTGGTTTTTTAGGAATCATTTAAATGAAGGTGAAATAGGGAAGTAGGGAAATGAATTTGCAGTAATCTGGTTAGGAAGTTATAAAGTTAGACGGTTATAAGGTAAGTGAATTTATAATTAGTGACAAGTAACGGGTAACGAGTGATCAGGTGAGTAAGTGTAATAGGGAAAAGGGAAAGGGGAATGAATTTAAAAATGATATTCCGATTTAGAACACAGCTTATAGCTTAAAGCCAAAGAATGAATATTCAATTTGAAAATGAAATTAAATATTCCGCAGAATCTAAACCCGACATCAAAAACAATTTTTTTTTTATTGTCACCCTGAACTCGTTTCAGGGTCTCATAAGCAAACAAGATGTGATGTTGAACCAAGTTCAACATGACAAAATAGAATATTTAGCACAAATAAAAAACGTTCATTGAAACTATAAATCTATACTCAGCAGAATCGTAAACCCCGACATACAGTATAAATATGAGTGTCTAAAAGTTGAGAAAAGCGTAAAATCAAAAAGCTGTTTGAAGCTTTGAAAAAGCAAGTTTTTTTTGATTTAGCGTTCGAAACCATTTAGACCGTATTTAGACTGCGTCGGAAACCCCTTTTGGTTCTTTTGGGGGTAATCCAAATCGAAGATTCACAGACTCCTTAATTTAAAATATTAAAGTGGAGGTAAAAGAATAAATAAAATATAAAAATCTAAAACGTTCTATTAAAACCTAAACAAACACTTGAAAAAAACAGATGCGATGCTGTCCCGTGCTTGCGAACTGTACGAAGTAAACCAAGTTTAGCATGACAAAATAGAATATGAAGTACAAACAAAACACATTCATTGAATTAATAATTTGGAAAAGAGAATTGAATTAGAATAAGTTTGGCGACCATTAAGAAAAATAAGAAAAAACACACAGCAACGCCCTTTGCTATATCAGAAAGCTGGGAGACCTGAATTTTAAATCACAATAGATAAAAGAAAATCATTTTTATTAGAATTAGTTTATTAATGTTAAAACAATCGAACCACGCAAAATGTCATTTCATAAGGTAGATTTATAAGTTTTTATATAAAAGTCGTGGTTCGGGAGTTTTTTTGGGGATATAGGGAGAGGAAATGGAAAAATAATATTCTAAACTAATAACTAAAAGCTAAAGACTAAAAATTAAAAACACTTATATATTTTTTATTTAGTTAGTTACAGAGCAAAGTACACAGTTATGATAAAATTAAGTATAACCCGCTAGGTTCTAGTTTGAGACGGATTAACTGTGTACGTAAGCTCTTGAATTTGGGAATAGGGAATTTGGGAATAAAAACTAAAAAACAAAACCGAAAAATATTCTAAATATCAACTACATAGATACTAAATAGATAAAGCATAGATACAGTATGGATAGTGCATGAATCACTTTTTAATCAAAATTGACAAAACATAGATTTTTATTCTAATATTTTAAATTTTATTAGAATATTTATCAAAATGGAATCGGGTATTTTTTAAGAAGTAGATAATCAAAGATAATGAATATTTGGGAATACATTAGGGAACAAGGAAATAGGGAAATAGGGAATAGGGAATTGAATTTGCATTATTTCGGTTAGGAAGTTATAAAGTTAGACGGTTATAAGGTGAGTAAGTGTAATAGGGAATAAGGAATAAGGGAATAGGGAATAGAATTTGAAAATGTAATAATTTGAAGATTTGAAAACGAAATCAAAAATTCAGTAGAATAGATTATTAAGGAAAAACAAAAACGTTAATAGTAATAGAGAATCGGGAAAAAAAATTGTGAAAAGAGAATCGGGAATTGAATATGAAATATTCTCTCATTCTGAGCGCTGTGAAAACGAAGTCGAAGAATCTTTCTACAAACAAAATATGTTCATTGAAAGAATAAAATCAATACTTAGCAGAATCGTAAACCCGACCTACAGTATAAATACGAGTGTCTAAAAGTTGAGAAAAGTGTAAAATCAAAAGGTGTTTATTCGAGCGTTTAAATTTTGTTTTTGTTCTCATGAATACTGCGCCTAAGACTTCTAGTGTAAATAATCAAGTCATTAAGGCTTGTATTTGTACAGAAGTGAGTTCTTTTGATTTAGCGTTCGAAACCGTTTAGACCGTATTTAGACTGCGTCGAAAACCTAGTGTGCTGAGATTGTCGAAGCATATTTCTATTGGGGTTGTCCAAACCGAAGGTTCACCGACATTTTAAATTTTAAAATAACAAAGAGGAGGTAAAAGAAAGAATAAATTATAAAAATCTAAAACGTACTATTATAATCGAAACATATATAAAAAGCTTGATGCGATGCTTGCCAAGTTCAGCATAACAAAATGGAATACTAAGTAGAAACAAAACTCGTTCATTGAAAGAATAAAATCAATACTTAGCAGAATCGTAAACCCGACATCAAAAAGAAATACGTTAAGAAAATGAAGCTTTTTGCGTAAAGAATCATTTGGCTGACCGAAGCTTTGAAAAAGCAAGATCCAAATGATTTAGAAAAATGCGCGCATTTTTAGAATTTCTTTTTGCAGTCTTGATCTTTTGTAACTTTTGGATCAAGCCAAAAGTTAGAGAAAAAAATAAAAAAATCCCCCTGAACAAAGTTTGGCGACCATATCAGGGAGATAAATATTAATCAACTCGAATTATTAATTAACATTACAAAAGTATGAAAAAAATTACTTTTACAGCACTAACCGTACCCCTAACGTACGTGCTAATTATGCTGTTGTGTAGTTTAAAAACCTACGCACAAGAAAAAACACTAACTCTAAGCGGAGTTGTGAAAGATGTCAACGGACCACTAGCTGGAGTACTCGTGTGGCAAACCGATACCGAAAATGGTACCCAAACCAACGAATTGGGATTCTATACCATTCAAATTCCAATGAATACTCAAGTAACTTTTGATTATCTAGGTTACAAACCGCAAACGTTTACTGTAAAAACAAGTACGCTTAATGTAACTATGGTGGCAGATGAAAATATGCTTGATGAAATGGTAATCAATGCGGGATACTATACCGTAAAAGACAAAGAACGAACAGGGAGTATTTCTAAAATTACAGCAAAAGAAATTGGACAACAACCAGTTGCCAACCCACTGGCCGCTATGCAAGGACGTATGGCAGGGGTGAACATTACGCAGAATAGTGGTGTCCCTGGCGGTGGCTTCGATATACAAATAAGGGGGCGTAACAGTCTAAGAACCGAGGGAAACGCGCCCTTGTATATCGTTGATGGTGTGCCGTTTGCTTCGCAATCAGCCTCTGATCAAACATTATCAGGTCAAATATTTAGTAAAGGTAACGTAAGTCCTTTAAATAGTATTAATCCAAACGATATAGAAAGTATTGAGGTACTGAAAGATGCCGATGCAACGGCTATATATGGTTCTCGTGGGAGTAATGGAGTAGTACTTATTACGACTAAGAAAGGAAGCTCTGATAGAACCACATTTTCATTTCAATCAACTACTTCGGTGAGTACAGTAGCTAAGTATATGGATTTAATGAATACCGATCAATATTTACAAATGCGTCGAGATGCTTTCGCAAATGCAGGCATCACAGATTACCCTGCAAATGCTTATGATGTAAATGGTATTTGGGATGAGAATAAGTACACCAATTGGCAAAAAGAGTTTTTGGGAGGTAGAGCCGTTTCTCAAAATACCCAGTTCTCAGTAAGCGGTGGTTCTGGCAAAACAAATTATTTGTTTAGTGCAGGGCATCGAAAAGACGAAACGGTTTTTCCAGGTGATTTTGGGTATAAACGAACTAATTTTTTATTAAATGTAAACCATCAATCAAAAGACGATCGTTTTTATTTTCAATCTACAGTTCTAAAAAGTAATCAAAAAAATAACCTTATGGTTACTGATTTAACTTCTCAAATATTTTTAGCACCCAATGCACCAGACTTGTACGATGCAGAAGGTAATTTGAATTGGGAAAACAATACGTTCGAAAATCCGTTAGCAAAACTAAATGCAACTTACGAATCTCAATCAAATGATTTTTCAGCAAATGTTGTGTTGGGTTATGCACTTATTAAGAATTTAAATGTTTCATTAAACGCAGGTTTACAAACTACAAATAATGTAGAATTCAAGAAAGTTCCTACAACAACAATGAATCCGGCACTTGGCTTTACCAGTAAAGATTCTTCTGTTAGTAGAACATTGTTTTCTAGAGATGGGTGGATTATGGAACCTAAACTGAATTATAGTTTAGTAACCAATACAGGAGTTTGGAATTTTCTTCTAGGAACCACTTTTGAGGAACGCAAACAAGATATACTAGGCTTACGAGGTAACGGCTTCTTGTCAAATGATATGTTGGATAACCTTCAAAGTGCTACTTCTCAACTTATTCTCAAAGATGCTGATTTAATGTATCGTTACCAAGCATTTTATGCGCGTGTAAATTATATACACCAACAAAAGTACATTGTAAATCTTACAGGACGTAGAGACGGTTCAAGTCGTTTTGGACCAGGTAAACAATGGGGGAATTTTGGGGCTGTGGGTACAGCTTGGTTGTTTAGTAGAGAAAATGTATTTGATAAATCGTCTTGGTTAAGTTTCGGAAAACTAAGAGCAAGTTACGGTATTGCAGGTAATGACTTAATAGGTGATTACCAGTATTTAAATACATTTAGATTAAATTATCTAAAATACGACGAACAAATAGCTTTAGAACCCACAAGATTATTCAATCCTGATTTTAGTTGGGAAACGAATAAAAAAGTTGAAGTTGCGTTGGAATTAGAACTTTTTAAATCAAGAATAGCTCCATCAATTGTCTATTATAGTAATCGTTCATCGAATCAATTAGTAGGGATTCCGTTACCAGGTACTACAGGTTTTGCTAGTGTACAAGCTAATTTGAATGCTACTGTTGAGAATTCGGGTTGGGAGTTTACACTACGTAGTATCAATATGTCCAAAAATCAATTCTTTTGGTCAACAAACATCAACATTAGTTTGCCAAAGAATAAATTAATCGCCTTCCCTAACTTAGAAGAATCAACCTATGCTAATACTTACGAAATTGGGAAACCTACTTCGATACGTAAAGTATATACCTATACCGGAATTGATCCAGTAACAGGCTTGTTTACTTTTGAAGATTTAAATGGAGATGGCAAAATAGATGTCAACGACCGTAAAAAAGCTATGAATGTCAATACAATGATGTTTGCGGGAATACAAAATAGTATAAATTATAAAAACTGGTCTTTAGATTTCACAATTCAATTTGTTAAACAAAATGCCTTATCTCCATTGTCTAATGTATCTCCTTTAGGCTATAACGTAAATAATCTGTCCATGACATCTGATTATGTTTCTAATGAGAACCCTAATGGTAGTTATCAAATACCAATTTTACAAACAAATTCATTAGGTACACAAGCTTACGAAAATTACAAGAACAGTGATCAGATGATTATTGACGGTTCATACATCCGTTTAAAATCACTGCAATTACAATACAGTTGGCAATTAAATAATAAATCTAACTCACGCATTGCAACTTATGTTCAAGGTCAAAATTTATTTACGATAACCAATTACCCAGGTAGTGACCCAGAAACAGCCATAGGTTATTTACCAGCATTGAGAACTATTGCCTTAGGATTTAATTTTAATTTTTAATTTTTTAGATTATGAACTTACCAAGATATATGATACTTAGTTTTAGTTTATTAATGATAAACCTAAGCTGTAGCGATTTTTTAGAAACAGATTTGCCAAAAGATCAATTAGATCAAGTAAAGGTGTTTAATGATGCTGCAACTGCAGAAGCTGCAATGAATAATGTATATGTAATGTTAGTTGAGGGAGGATTTTTAAATGGTAATACAGCAGATAATCCATTTTTGATGGCTTGTTATACAGATGAATTAGAAGTAATTTCAACTCAAAATACGGATCCTAGAAAATTCTATGATGCTGTAATTTTAGCTGATAATACGGCTGTGAAAAGGCTTTGGGATACGTCCTATAAGCAAATTTACACAGTTAACAATATCATAGAAGGAGTTGAAAGCTCACCGAATCTTTCTGAAACTACAAAAAATAAGTTGATGGGAGAGGCTCTAGCAATTCGTGGAATACTACATTTTTATTTAACGCAAACTTTTGATGAGGTGCCGTATATAAAAACAATAAATTACAATTTGAATAAAAGTATTGCAAAACAAAATTCGAATGAGGTTATGAATTTAGCCATAGCAGATTTAAAAGAAGCCGAATTATTATTGAATGCTGAGGTTGCTAACACAGAGAGAATTCGAATAAACAAACCAGTAGTTCAAGCTTTCTTGGCTCGTATCTATTTGTATCAAAAAAAATGGATAGAATCTTTACAATACGCTGAGTTGGTAATAAACAATCCGCTTTTTGAATTAGAACCTGTTGAAACCTTGTTTCTAAAAGAAAGTAAAAGTGCCATTTTGCAATTAAAACCAACCATTAATGGGTACAATACTTATGAAGCCATGACGTATATTTTTACTGCAAATCCGGCTCCGATTGCGCAACTTTCTCAAAGTCTATTAAATGATTTTGAAACTGATGATTTACGCAAAACGCAATGGGTGAAGTTTGTAGGTGATACCGGTACAAATGCACATGCTTTTAAATACAAACAAAGAGGTTTTTCATCTCCTACAAAAGAATACTCGATCGTAATACGTATAGAAGAAATGTATTTGATTGCCGCAGAAGCAGAAGGACAACTAGGTAATTGGACTAATTTTAATAATTATTTGAATACCATTCGTACAAGAGCAAACATATCTGCTCTGGATATATCTGATAACAATTTAGCACAAAATGCAATTTTAAGCGAACGTAGAATTGAATTTTTCTGTGAGTTTGGACATCGTTTTTACGATCTTAAACGAACAAATAAACTAATGAGTTTGGCTACAGTTAAACCCCATTGGATGGATTACTTTAAAAACCTTCCAATACCTCAGACTGAAATTTTGTTAAATGGTAATTTAAAACCACAAAATATAGGTTACTAATATGAAATTTATAAAACAAATTGTAATCTATATGTTTTTGATGCTTTCTTGGTCTATGATGGGCCAAGAAACATCAAATAAAGCAGAAATGATTACAACCGAATTTGTAAGTGACTCTGGTAATATCATTGCTTACAATCTCACTGTGGCAAATAAAAGTCATTTTATAATAAAAGATTTAGCTTCCTTAAATGAGTATAAATTAGAAATGAGTTCTCCAAAGTTTTATTTAAGTGATAAAAATGGAATGATTTATAATTTGAAAACCAGAGAACTGCATTTCATTGATTTTAAAGCCCAGCAAATAAAAGTATTGCAAAATATTGGAAAGGTTGAAATTTTAAAGAATATAGATAGATTGATCTATATGGATTTAAAAACCAATACGTTGACGATTTTAGATCTAAAAACTCACAAATCTACATCTTTTGATAAAGTTAAATTTTTTAGTGTAAGCCCCAACGAAAGAAAGCTCGTAATGATTGATGAAAACAATTCATGCGTACTTTTAGATTTAAAAACAAATAAAAAAGAGGTGTTTCCAAATCTCGATAAGTTAGAAAGACCAATAAAGAAAGTTGTTTTTAATGAATCAAACAACGCATTTTATTTGATTTCCAATTCGGTTGATGATATGTTTGTTTATGAAGTCCAAAAGAATAATTTAAGAAAAATAGGTAAGTACCCTATAGTAAATGAACTCGAAAAAACGGTCATTGATACCTTGTTCAATTCAGTACGTTTATTATCTAATCAAGAGTTAGTTATAGGAGTAAAGCCTTTACAGAAAAAACGTTCAGAACAAGATGCAGATGTTCAAATTTGGAGCGGTTCTCAAAAAGGATACACGCCGAATGTAGAGCACCAAAAAAATGCGACCAATCAAATCGCCTTAGTAAATTTGAAAACAGGTAATTGGATGTCTTTAGCAGATGTAAATGTAAATTTAATTTTTAAAATCGATGAGCAAAATCAAATTTATTGTTTTGACATGTTTGAGAATGATAGTTTATCATTTATAGATTCAACTGTATCTATTTATAAATATGATACTTATAAAAAATCTAAAATAAAAATTAATGATATGAATACTTTAAGTAAAAATATTTTTAGTTACAAGTCCTTTAGTCCTTTAATCTTTTTTTGGAAAAACAATTGGTATTACTATGATGAATCACTAAATAAAAAGGTTTCGATTACAGCAAACCTAAAGGATAATTTTTATAGTAAATATGTCACTTACACCAATGAAATAACTAATAATCCAATAGGTATTCCTTTGGAATGGAACGATAGAGGACTTTTTTTTACGTCTGAAAACGATATTTGGTATTTAGATTTCAAAACGAAAGAAATAGAAAAAAAAACAAATGGGGATAATAAAGGTAGATCATATCAAATAGCCAGCGCTAATTATAATTTATTTTCAAAAAATTGGATTTGGTCTGCAATACCATTAAATACAAACAATTATAAAGATTTGATTTTACATTATTCCACTTTAATGAATACTAAACAAGGGATTTCTTTTTTTACCGACAAAGAAAAACTAATTGATTTAACAGAAGATCAAGCTGCTTTTACACAAATAAAAAGGTCAAAAAACTTCATTATTTACATAAAAGAGAAACCAAACAGTACACCAAAAATTTATTTATACGATATTTATAAACGTAAGGAATCTTTAATTTATGATAGTAATAGTTTTGATACTGAAGTTGAAGATGTGTTATCAAAATACGAATTTTGGCAAAAAGAAAATGGAGAATTAGCAGGAGGAATATTGACATTTCCAAAAAATTACAATCCTTTTTCTTTACAAAAATATCCTGTTGTAGTTTTTGTTTATGATAAGAAATATCATAAACAGCATACTTATTTATCACCCGAAACCTTGTCAGTCTCCAAAATAAATTTTAGAACTTTTATAGCAGATGATTATTTTGTTTTAGAACCAGATATTTATTATATAAATGGAGAAACCGGTAATTCTGCATTGAATAGTGTCAACGAAGTTATTGATTATTTTGCAGAGAGATATCCAATAGATACTTCAAAAATGGGAATATACGGACATTCTTTTGGAGGATACCAAACCAATTATATAATTACACATACCAATCGTTTTAAAGCAGCTATTACAAGTGCAGGTGTTGCCGAAATAATCTCGGAGTATTTTAATTATAGCCAATATTCGTTACAACCCAATTTGTGGCGCTATGAGAACCATCAGTTTCGTTTAGGCAAAAACTTCTATCAAGATAAAGAAATGTATATTAAAAATTCACCACTTTTTTATGCTCAAAATGTTGAAACACCCTTATTATTAATAACCGGAAATAAAGATTATGTAGTGAATTGGCAACAAAGTTTGTTGATGTTTAACGCTTTAAAAAAATTAAATAAAGAGGTGACATTATTAATTTATGAAAATGAAGATCATTACATTCATAAAGATAAAAATCAAAAAGATGTAAGCTCGAAAGTCAAACAGTGGTTTGATTATTATTTAAAAGATAAAGAAAAACCAGAATGGATAGATTAGCAATTTATGTAAAATGCTTTATTAATTAACAATTCAAATAATAAATGTTTTATATTTAAATTAGGGCTGTTCATAACAGCCCTTTTTAAATTAATTTTTGTAAAGTGTAAAACTACATTGTAATCCATCTTTAATAGGACTTCTATAATAGGTTACTCCAGAAATAGTACAGATATCACCACTATCTGGATTACAATCAACCCACACAGGTTGACATTCCCCTTCTGTTGGGCTTGAGGCAACGTAATGATAGCCTAACATAACTGCTTCATCAGCTTTCTCAATCTGTTTTGCTGCATTTGATGCAAAAGCACCCACTACGCCTAGTACAATTACACCGAATGGTATCAAGGCTTTTTTAAAATTGTTTTTCATAATATTAAAAATTTAATTAGTTGGTTTACTCTTTTATACAGGTTTTCAACCGTTATTCCCTGCTATTGGCCAATAGATTTTTATTTAGGGAATAGGGAGTAGGGAGTAGGGAGTAGGGAGTAGGGAGTAGGGAGTAGGGAATTCCCCATTTCCCTCTTTCCCCATTTCCCTCTTTCCCCATTTCCCTCTTTCCCCATTTCCCTCTTTCCCCATTTCCCATTTCCCCATTTCCCTCTTTCCCTAATTCATTCCCTCATTTTCAATGAAGCAATAAGCTTAATCAACATTTTTTTTATGATGGTTAAATCATTAGTTAGAATGGAGGTTGAGTTACAATAGGTTAAACGTTGAGTAATTTCTAATAAGCATTCAATTTCAGAGGTTGAGCCTAATGAAATGTACAGAAACCGTATATAATCTTTAGTAGAATTTTTTGATACCCCTTCAGCTATATTACAAGGAATCGAAACAGCTGCTCTTCTAAGTTGACTTGTAAGCCCAAATTTCTCATCATTTGGAAAATCAGCCGTTAGCTGATATATTGATAGTACAAAATCTAACGATTTTTGATATACTTTTAAATCTGTATGCATCATAATAATATTATTTTAAAGTCATTCCCCATTCCCTAATTCCCCATTCCCTATTTCCCATCTCCCCAAAGAATTCCCAACCAACCCATAGAAATACGATTCATTCAACACAAATTCTTTGATCTTGTCCTTTTGATGGTCATACGCGTAAAAGCTGTACAAGTATTCGTTTTTATTGTAATCGTAAACATCAAGGATGCTGGCTTGGTTCCACATACTTTTGGGTTCATTTTTGCCTAATAATTCTGATTTTATATAAAGTTTACCATTGTATGCGTAGGTTTTCGCATTTACTTTGTATGGTGGTGCACCCATTTTACGATCGCCATTGGCTAGCTGGGTAATTTGTATTTTGGCTAGGGTAGTGGTGTCAATCGTTTTACCTTGTGTGAATGTGTTAGATTGTGAACGATAGACTAAATATTGGTTACGATACGTGTAGGTATAAATACCTTGATGTGTTTTTTGGTCTGAAATTAATTGTCCATCGGTATCAAATACACCATCCATTTGTTTTTGTAAAGCATGTTCAAAAAGTTCAAAAGTTACGGTGTCTGTTACACTAAGTTTACCTAAAACATGTTCGCCGTTACTAGCACGCTGACTTCTAAATAAAAAGGTATTTTCTGTTAGAGGTTGTAATAGCGAAAAATAGATGGTTTCGGTCATGAATTTATGAGCGAACCAGTTGCTTGTATTTCCTTTGTAGATGATGGGGATGCTTCCGTCACTTACAAAGAAATTATTGTTTTGTACACGAACTAATAAACTACGGAAGGAACGTTCGGTTTCATCGAGCTTTATTTGATGTTCTACTCTCGTTTTTAGATCTTTAGAAACAGCTGTGATTAATAGCGGAGCCGTATAATTACCTAAATAAATGGTATCTGGGGTTAGCCCGGCTATATAATACGAATTGACACCTAAATCTAAATATTGTGCTTTGTCAATAGGATGCGGTAAAAATCGACGTACAAACGGATTTTCTTTTTTCATCAAATGCTCTGATGTAAAAAATAAGATAATAACAAGAAGGCAACTAGTAAAAATTATTGCTATAACAACTACCACGCTACGTTTAATCTCGTAATGATACAATAGTATCAATACAGTAAGTATAGAAATAATAATATTAAACCAAAGGTGTTCGGTCCATCCCATTTTTTCTAATATACCACCACAAGAGCAGGGTACAAACGGACTGTAATTTAAAATAAGGTAAATGTAAATACTGAAGGCAATCATAAATCCCAAAAAAAGATAAAGACCCAATTTTTCAGTTTTACGAAAACAAAGCAGTACAGCAATAATAAGTTCGCCTATAACAACGCCATAGGCTATGGTAGTAGCAAAGGCACTTAATAAAGGGGATTGTGCTATTTGTACTTGAAAATTTTCAAAGTCGATTAATTTACTAATCGAGGTATACACAAAAAGTATAACAAAGAAGTAAATACTTAAAAGAGTTGCATTTTTAATAATATTTTGCATGATATTATTGATTTTATTTTAGTAAAGTTCAATAATGTAATTTTATTTTAAATGCAGAATAAGAATTAAAAAATATAAAAAAAGGTTTATTTACAGCTGTCTTTTGGGTATTTTGAGTTATTTGTGGTTTTATTTTTGATGTAAGTTTTTTACTTTACAACGAACTTCCTTAGGAAGGATGTCAAAATAGGTTTTAAAGTAATTCACAAATGCAGAATACTGTGGGTAGCCAACCATGACTGCGATTTCTTTGAATGCCAATGTACTGGTTTCAATAAGTAAATAGGCATGTTTCATTCTTAGAGAAATAAAATATTCGTAAACAGAGGTTTGGTATTGTTCCTTAAAAAGTTTTTTTAGTTGATTGGAATTGATGCCAAATTGTTTACATATTTGATTTAAGGTCAGTTTTTTATGTAAGGGATAGTGATCTACAAATACCTTTACATCTTCAATGATAAACTCATTTCTTTTACGTTCTTTTAAACGATTGATTTCAAAATTTTCTGTCATAAAAGGTTTGAAGTGCCTAGAGTCCAAATACATTTGATATAAATTTATAACCAAAGTTTTATCATCATTCAAAGTAGTTATATTAAACATATAGTTTATATCAAATAAGGTAAGTGTTTGTTTGGAAAGTCCTGAAAAATCCATTCTATTTTGAATCCTATCTTTCAAATAATCTGCTGTTTCGGAATCAATTAAGTCTAAGAAGTTTAAATTTTTAATATCATTAAAATGCAAGGATTGGTTAGTTATAAAATCATCACTTACGTTAGTGATTTTAAATTCTTTATTTACAAGGAAAACATATTGATTTACATATTTCTGAAACTCGTTTGGTTTTACAAAAGATAAATGAAGTAAACGATCACGCCATTCTTCATTCACCAGATTAAATAAAACTTCTAAACATTCAAATTCATCACCTAAATTTTGAATAAAAACCTGTTGGTCTAGTTTACCATTACCCAAATCAATAAGAGCTTCAATTAAATAATTCCATCTTTTTTTGCTAACAATCAATTCTTTCATATAAATTAAAGTTTTTTAATCGATTTAATGTAATCGATGGCTTCATTGATTGATTTAAAAAGTTTAGTAGGAGCTTTTGGATTATTAATTCTTATGTAGAAGAGTGCCATAGTGTATACAGTAGCGTTAGTAGACACCAGTGCTACATTGGCTAATAAATTAGAACCATAGGTTGATAAATAAGTACGTGCTTCGCTGTGTATTGATTTAACATCTGATATATCGCAGATAACATCAAAATTTGAAAAGGATTGAAATCGCAATCTATCTTGCACCAATTTCCTTGCTACATCATAGGTGATGTTCAAAGATTTCTTAAAAGTAATGTATAAGATTCGATCTCTTAATTTATATCCTGCATATTTATTTTCATAGTCATAATCCATAGTTTAATTTTAAGGGGTATGATAAACTTTTATAAAAATATCAATCTTTTCTATAAAATTTCAGTTTTTTAAACTTAAAAAATGCAATATAAGAACTAATAAGTATAAAAAAAGAATTAATTCAAAAGGTTGTAAAGTGATTTATCTGATTTATTATCAATTTTAAAATTCTAAAATTGATAATATGGCTAAAATTAATCACAATAATACCTACGATACGATTGATCGAGTTATTGAAAATGCAAAAAATAAACAGACGATTCATTTATATGCAGAGGATGAAACATTAAAAGGAGATTCACTTTGCATCAATGGAAAAAAACTATGGCATTTTGCTACAACTGGATATTTAGGCCTAGAACAGGACATTCGAATTAAGCAAGCTGCAGCAGAAGCTATCTTTAAATATGGGACGCAGTTTCCTTTATCTAAAACGTATATTTCGCATCCATTATACCGGACATTAGAACAAAAAATAGAGTTAATACATGAGGAGCCAGTTATTATAGCGAAGAATAGTACGTTGGCTCATATGGCGGTTATACCACAAGCAATCAGTGATAATGATGTGGTTATACTTGATCATCAAGTGCATTGGAGTGTGCAAACAGCTTGTCAAATACTTAAAACCCGTGGTGTTCCGGTTTTATTAATTCGACATAATAATATGGAACAGTTAGAAGATTATCTTGTTAAATATAAAGATAAGCATCAAAAAATTTGGTATATGGCTGATGGAATTTATTCCATGTATGGCGATCATGCGCCTATTGATAAATTAAAACAATTAATAAAAAAATATCCTTGTTTACATATTTATTTTGATGATGTACATGGGATGAGTTGAATTGGAGAAAGAGGAGCAGGGTTTGTAAAAAGTCACTGGAGTAAAATACCTGAAAATATGGTTTTGATCAGTACGTTAAGTAAAACTTTTGGAGCAAGTGGGGCTACCATAATTTGTGGAGACAAAGAATTGCAACAGAAAATTAAAAACTTTGGAGGTCCTCTTACTTTCTCAGCTCAGCTAGAACCATCTGCTGTGGCTGCCGCTATTGCATCAGCCGATATTCATTTGAGTGGTGAAATAGATAAACACCAAAAAGAGTTAAATGAAAAAATTAATCTTTTTAAAAAATTAGTCAAAAACTATAATCTTCCTCTGATTGCTTATACTGACACACCTGTTTTTTATTTGGGAACAGCTTTACCAGAAACAGCTTATAATTTAGTTAATCGCTTACAAAATAAAGGTTTTTTTGTGAATCCAGGGATATATCCTGCAGTTCCATTAAAGAATGCAGGTATTCGTATTACCATTTCCAATCACAACCAAAGGACTGAAATTGAAGAACTCGCAAGTGTTTTACATACGGAGTTTCCATTGGCATTAAAAGAAACGAATAACACTATTGAATATATTAACAAAGCTTTTGGCTTATCTACTAGAAGTGTTACTATATCAGATTCAAACTTAAAGGTTTCTACTTTTAAAAGCATAAAAGAAATCGATAAAACGATTTGGAATTCTTTGTTAGGTAAAGATAATGCACTTGATTATGAAGGAATGCTATTTGTAGAATCGTATTTTGGAAACTTAGATAAAAAAAATCCAAACTGCATGGATTTTGGATACATAAAAATTGAATCACAAAAAGTACAAATTTTGGCACTTGCATCAGTTTCAATGGCTTTATGGAAGGAAGATATGTTATCGAATGTATTAGTTTCAGAAAAACTTGAAGAAATACGAAAAAAAGATCCATTTTTTTTAGTCAATAAAACCCTTAGTACAGGATCAACTTTTACAGAAGGCAATCACATGTATATGGATGCAAACTACAAAAACCAAAGGGTATTGAAAGACGTTTTGCTATATGCATTGGAACAAGAATTCAGTTTAAAGGAAGCTTCCAAAATGGTTTTAAGAGATTTTTCGAAAGGTGATGCTCTTGGTAATTACTTCCTAGATAAAGGATATTTAATTGTTGAGATGCCTCAAACGGCTATTTTTGAAGCTTTTGATTTTACAGCGAGTGCCGACTTTGAAAATGTTTTAACTAAAAGATCCAAACGTCATTTTAAAAATGATATTCTACCGTATATTGATACATATGAAATAAAAATTCAAGAACAGCTTTCTGATTCGGAATTGCAAAAAGCTTACGAACTTTTTTTAAATGTCAAAGAAAATAATTTGGCAATAAATAACTTCACCTATGCCTTTGGACTTTTTGAAGCGATGAATAAAAATAACAATTGGTCATTTTTGCAAGCCTTAGACCCATTAAATCATGAGATGGTTGGTGTTGTTTTTTGTTATAAAAATGGAACTAATAATTCATTTAATCCTATTTTAATCGGTATGAGTGATTCAGACCAACATCGACTAATTTTATACAGACAGTTGCTATTCCAAACCATACTTTATGCTAAAAAAGAAAATTTCGAGAAAATTTATTTTGGTGTATCAGCCATTTTTGAAAAAAGAAAACTAGGAGCAAAGGTCTATGATAAAGAAGCTTATGTACAACTTATAGACCATTATGCGACTGATTTTTTAGAAAGTTTTAAATGATGTTTTAACTCTTGATTCATTTTGATCACAATTAGTTTTTCTTAGTTTTAACCACACTTTTTATTATTTTATTTCTAATTGTAACGTAAACCCCTGTTACTAATAAATAACTTTATTCATGAATGTTTTTAATGATAAATTGAATATAATTAGAAAAAAAGAACAAAAAATTTCTTTTACATCATCTAGTATTATAGAAGAATCATATCAAATGATTTTACTTCTAAAGGATTTACTTTTGGAATTAAAAACCATTGTATTAACAAAGGGTTTCAAAACAGAGATGGAAGAAATTTACTTCTTCAAAATAGTTAAACCTGAAGTTTTAGGAAAGCTTATCTATTACAATAAAGTATATCGTATTGAGACGGGTTGCCCTGTTAACAACGGAAAGTTATTTATAAAATACTTCACTAAACATTTAGAGCAATTAAAAACAAGTTATAAAGAATATGTTTGTAATTCAGATTTTTATAAATATTACAAATCAAAAAGAACTGATTTAGATTCCAAATTTTTCAGACTAAATCAAATTGATTTACATGGAGGATTAAATAGTATTGTCTTTGAAATCGATGAAAAATTTTCGACTTATTATGATTACAAAGTATCGAGAATCATATCAAATGATTTATTATATGAATATTTAATTCAACGAATGGATTCCGAAGAAAAACCATCTATTTTTCAAAATCAGCCAGTGGATGGGTATAATAAAGATGTATTTTGGACCGATTCTAAAAATGCATTGGTTGAGCTCATTTACGCATTACATGCTTCTGGTGCGGTTTCAAACGGACGCGTCGGAATTTCAAAGATGAGTATGGTTTTTGAAATTATATTTAGAGTAAAATTAGGCGACTTGCATCATTCTTTTCATAGGATGAAAGACAGGTCAGGAAGCAAGACCGCTTTTTTAGATCATCTAAAGGCTAATCTAGAAAAATACATGGATAATGGATTGTGAAAAGATAAATAGTGATATAGTGTTTAACATTTTTTTAAGAGTTTAAATCGAAACTTATGATTGCAGTCATAAAAAGTAGCTACGTTGTCAGCCTAAATTTGCTGTACAATTATATTATTAACTATGCTTACAGATAAACATAAACAAGTTATTTTGGCAACTGTTCCTTTGTTAAGAGAAGGTGGTGTTGCCCTTACCAAACATTTTTACAACCGCATGTTTACATATCATCCTGAATTAAAAAACCTGTTTAACATGGGGAATCAAAATTCAGGAAAACAACAAACAGCATTAGCAATGGCTGTTTTAGCATATGCGGAAAATATTGCTAATCCTGGTGTTTTAATGCCTGTTGTAGATATGATTGGTCACAAACATACCAGTTTAAACGTACAACCTAAACAATACGATATTGTTGGTATACACTTGTTGGCCTCAATAAAAGAAGTTTTGCAAGATGCAGCTACTGATGAAGTACTTGAAGCATGGACTTTGGCATACAATCAATTGGCTGACTTGATGATTGGTCACGAACGAAAAATGTATCAAAACAAAAAAGAAGAAACAGGTAATTGGATAGGTTGGCGTTCATTTATTGTAAAAAGTAAAGTTGAAGAATCGTCAGAAATAATTTCATTTTACTTAATTCCTAAAGATGGTAAAGAAATTCCAAATCATCTACCAGGACAATACTTAAGTATAAAAGTGTTTTTACCAGAAATGAATTTAGAACAAATTCGTCAATATAGTATTTCTTGTGCCCCAAATGGCGAGTATTTTCGTATTTCTGTAAAACGAGAAAAAGGTGTAAATATTCCGGTAGACGGTTTGATTAGTAATTATTTACACGATCATATTTTTGAAGACAGTGAAATAGTGTTGAGTGCTCCAGCAGGAAATTTTGTGCTGCAAGAAAACAAAAATAAAAAAGTGTTTATCAGTGGCGGAATCGGTCAAACACCTTTATTGTCTATGTTAGAAACATTAAATTTAAACGAAAAAGTATTACAAGATGTCGTTTGGATTCACGCCTGTCGTAGTAAAGAAGTTCATGCCTTTGCAGATAAAGTAAAATATATTCAAGACAATCATCCCAATGTACGCAAATATCAATTTTATGATGTTATAGAAGAATCTGTTGTCGATACAAATGTTCTGAAAGGTCATGTTGATTTTACAAAGATGGAAGATTGGAAATTTGATAAAGATGCAGAATATTATGTTTGTGGACCGCGTTCTTTTATTGAAAAAATGATCAAAGATTTAAAAACGAACCAAGTAAATGAGGAGCAAATTTTCTTTGAAGAATTTGGACCCAAATCATTATAATAGATTTTTTTAATTAAAAAAACGGAGAGGCTTAGCTTCTCCTTTTGTGTTTATGGATTTTAAAACGCATGTATCCCGAAAAAATTATCAATGGGTAAAATGGAGTCGCATTACTCTTTGTTCTGCCTTGGTAGGAATTGCCGTAGGATTGCTTACTTTAATGTTTAAAAGTTTGGTAGAACAATATGAACATTTACTGTTGCATAAGGCTAAAAACTTTAAGCCATTCTTTATTGTTTTTCCGTTTATTGGTTTGGCGCTGATTTACTTTTTGCGTCAGTTTGTGTTTAATAAAAAGAAAAATAATGGAATCACAGAAGTATTGGAGGCTGTTCGTTCTCAGAAAAAGATTCCTTCTTATAAAGTGCTGTCTCATTTTTTCAATGGATTTCTTACCGTTGTTTTTGGAGGAACTACCGGTATTGAAGTTTCAACCGTCGTGGCAACAGCAGCTTTGGGAGATATGGCTTCGAGAAAGGATATTATCTTTAAAAAATACAGAAAAGAATTTATGGGAGCAGCAATTGCCAGCGGCGTAACTATTTTATTTTGCAGTCCGTTGGCGGGTTTGTTTTTCTCTTACGAAACTATTGGAAAACAGAAAACTAAAGTGTTTTGGATTACACATATTCTTAGTGTGTTTTTTGCTACCGCTATTCTTCTTTTAATGAATGTACATCCATTGGTAAATCTCAACGCATATGTTCAAGATTGGAAGTATGAAGCCCTACCGTTTTTTATAGTATTAAGTATATTAACAGGAGCTTATGGCGTTTATATGACGCGAATGGTAACGTATTCAAAGAAAGTTTCTTTTTTTGAAAATCATCCATTACTTCAATTGCTTACAGGATCGATATTGTTAGGAAGTGTTTTATTTTTTCTTCCCGAATTGTACGGTTCTGGTTATCATACCATCGTTCAATTCACACAAGAGGTAAACCACTTACTTTGGTTTGTAATTCTTGCTTTAGTTTTGGTAGTTTTAAAACCTTTTACTACGGGGCTGACGTTGAAATTAGGTGGAGACGGTGGTGTCTTTGCACCAAGTATTTTTGCAGGTGTTTGTTTAGGGTTAATTGTGGGGGGGGTAACCAAAATGTATTTTATGCCCGAAGCATTGGTTCTAAATTTTGTAATTTTAGGAGTTGCATTAACAGTAGCAGCTACGTTACATGCGCCTTTTACCGCCATCTTTCTAACCTTCGGTATTTTTAATTCCTATGTTTTATGGTTACCTTTAGTTGTGCTAACATTTGTCAGCTATCTTTTATCAAAAAAGATATATCCATACACGGTTTATACGCTGGCATTAAAAAAATAACAAAATATGTTTAATAAATTACTACAGCAGATCCGCGCATGTACCGTGTGCGAATCTTTTTTGCCGTTTGGTGCGAATCCAATTATACAGGCACATCCCAAATCTAAAATTATTATTATTGGGCAAGCACCTGGAATTAAAGCGCATCAATCAAACATACCTTGGAATGACCCCAGCGGAGATCAATTGCGTAAATGGTTAAATGTAACCAAAGAACAATTTTATAATCCATAATTTTTTGCGTTAGTTCCCATAGGGTTCTGTTATCCAGGCAAAGGTAAGTCAGGTGACCTTCCGCCAAGAAAAGAATGTGCGCCTTTGTGGCATGAGCGATTGTTAAACGAAATGAAAGATGTACAATTAATTTTATTGGTTGAACAATACGCTCAGAAGTATTATTTAAAAGAGAATAGTTACCAAAATATAACTGAAAACGTTTTGCATTTTTATCAATATTTACCAGACTATTTCCCTCTACCACATCCATCACCTCGTAATTTTATATGGATTAAAAAAAATGAATGGTTTATAGAAAAGGTACTCCCTGAATTAAAAAATAAAATCAAAGTAATTTTATGATCAAGTTGTTTAGGTACATTTGTTGTTTTTTTTAAATTATGATAGACGAAGAGCTTTTAATACAGTTTGGAGCAGAAATCCGAAAAGTAAAGAAAAATGAAATCATTTTTGAGATAGGTCATTTTCCAAACTTTTACTACCAAATAAAAGAAGGTAATGTTAAAATGAATAATTTCACCGAAGATGGAAAAGAATTCATACAAAATATTTTTATCAAAGGACAAAGTTTCGGAGAACCTCCCTTGTTTATTGATGAACCCTATCCTGCTAACGCTGTAGCTGTAACAAAAGGTAAAGTTTTACAAATAAATAAATTAGCTTTTTATGAAATGTTGCAACAACATCCAGAAGTTTCATTAGCATTAAATAAAAGCTTAGCCCGAAGATTGTACTATAAATCCATTATGGCACCAGAATTATCTTCACAAAGTCCAGAAAAAAGATTATTGAAGCTTTTAAATTATCTAAAAAAGCGTGAAAAAGAAAAAGGAATTGAATTTGTTGTAGATTTATCTCGACAGCAATTAGCTGATTTAACGGGCTTGCGTGTGGAAACTGTGATTAGATCAATTAAAAAGATTGAGAAAAAAGGTGAGTTGCAAATCAGGAATGGCAAAATAGTTTTACTGTTTTAATTTTTTTATTTTATATATTCTATTATCTTATCAAATGCTGTAAATGAGGATCATTTTTGATACGTTTCATTTCATTTTCTATAATAGAAACAATATCAGATTTAATCTGACGATAATTAGTATCTATTTGTTCTTTCATGTTTTCTTCTCCTAATTCATTTTTAAATGAACGTATTTTTGGTATTTGCTGGTAAGACTTAGTTTCAGATTTAACTTTTTCATTATCTACAACAATTTCAGCATGGAATATTTTTTGTTCGATACGTTCATCAAAATTATCTGAAACAGATCCAACGAACATACCTTGAGTTAACGTTGAAATTTTTGAAGCGGGTATTAGGCTATCTAATTGAGTAGAAATTGAGGTTGATTTATCATTACGATTAATGGTTAAACTTTGTCTCTTTTGTAATATTTTTCCAAAACGTTCTGAAAGTGTTTTGGCTGTTTCTCCAACCACCTGACCACTGAAAATATTACCCACTGTATTTTGGATTACTTTAGCTTCTTTGTCTCCATAATCTCGAATCAATTGTGAAAAATCCTGAAATCCCAAACAAACGGCCACTTTATTGCTTCTAGCAGTAGCTATAAGGTTATCTAAACCTCTGAAGTAAATCGTAGGAAGTTCGTCAATGATGACCGAACTTTTTAATTGCCCTTTTTTATTAATAAGCTTTACAATTCTTGAATTATATAAACCTAATGCAGCAGAGTAAATGTTTTGACGATCAGGATTATTACCTACACAAAGTATTTTTGGCTCTTTGGGATTATTGATATCCAATGTAAAATCGTCTCCCGTCATCACCCAATACAATTGCGGACTGATCATTCTTGATAACGGGATCTTTGCCGATGCAATTTGTCCTTGTAATTGGTCTTGAGCTCCGCCTTGCCACGCATCCATAAAAGGGGAGAGGTAGTTCTCTAAATCGGAATATGAAGTTAAAATGGTAAATACTTCCGAATACTTTTTATTTAATAATTCAATCGCATGTGGAAATGTACAATACTTTCCGTTTTCATATATTTTCAAATACCAAATAATAGCTGCAAGTAAAATAATAGGACTCTCCACAAAAAAATCTCCTTGTTTTTGAATCCAGCTACGGTTTAAATTCAACATAATGGTATAAGCCGCTTCATAGGCATCGGATATATCCGTCATAAAATCCGGATTGAGTGGATTACAACGATGACTTTTACTTGGATCATCAAAGTTGATTACATAAAATTTCGGTTGAATCTTATATTTGTAACGATGTATCAATAAATGATTGTAAGCAATGGTTGAAAGATCATCAAATTTAAAATCATAGATATACATCGAAAAACCTTTTTCAATCTGCTGCTTGATGAAATTATTAACCACAGCATAGGATTTTCCAGAACCTGGAGTACCTAAAACAATAGTTGCTCTAAACGGATTCACAATATTAATCCACCCATTGTTCCATTTTCCTTTATAATAAAATTTACTAGGTAGATTAACAGAATATTCGTTTTCCATTAATTTTGTTTCTTGCTGAAAACTTTCATTTTCATTATTAAAAACATCGTGCATAAGGTTAGTACGAAGCAATCGACTCATCCATAGCCCTGCCATCAGTAAAGCTATAAATCCTAACGAGATAGAAAGGATATACAGAAATGTTCCTATTAAAGGAGGTAATTTTAGTAACGGTGTGTTCAGAAAAAACAATACAAAACCAACACCTAAAGCAACATAAATTTTAGACCAGGTTATTTTTTCATTCTTAACACCTTTAGTTCCCAAACAGCTTAAAGCTAATAAAGTCAAAGCAAATACTTTGGTATAAAGTGTATGTCCAAATAAACCAGCTGTTCTATTGAAATTGCCAAATATCTTATTGATGATTTCTAATGTCCAACCACGTTCTAAAAAGAAACCGTAGCAGAACCAATACAGATGCATCAATACCAAAAGAATACTCACTGCCCTCATAAATGCCATTATTTTGGCTAAACCTCTTAAATCGTCTTCTCCTTGCATAATTTTAAAATTACATTTGAGAAAATTTAATAAAAAGGATGCTAGTTTTTAGATTATGGCATTCATTAGAAATAAGAGGTAGTGTTTTACTAATTTTATTAGTGTTTTAATTATTTTATAGATAAATTTGAAGTTTATGAAACCAGTTATTTTTCTTATCCTTCTCTGCATTATTGCCAGCTGTTCTGAAAAATCAGAAAAGCTACCCTATTTAGGTAACTCGACCGTAATAAATAATGTCGAAACACAGCATAGTATAAAGGATTTTTCTTTTCTAAATCAGGATAGTTTGGCTATTACCAACGAAACATTTAAGAATAAAATTTATGTAGCCGATTTCATTTTTTTAAGATGCCCTACTATTTGTCCGGTTATGAATAAGGAACTTAAAAGAGTTTATGATGCTTTTAAGGACAACGATAATATATTATTTGTTTCACATACTGTTGACCCGGAAAATGATACTATTCCTGTACTGAAAGCTTATTCTGAAAATTTGGAAGTAAACCCTAAAAAATGGCATTTTTTATGGGGAGAGCAGAAAGATATTTTTGATATTGCCAAAAACAGTTATTTTACTCAAGCTTACGAGGATTTGGATGCTCCGGGAGGTTATGCCCATAGCGGAGGATTTATTTTAGTAGATAAAAATCGGCATATACGAGGTGTTTATGATGGAACCAATAGTGTTGATGTTGACAGATTAATAAAAGAAATTGTAATTTTGCTGAATGAAGAATCAAATTAGATGAAAAAAAGTATATTGTTCATATTACTTTTATCCTTTCTATACCAAAGCACATCAAGCATTTGGATTATTACTTCATTCTATATAAATCAAGATTATATTGCTAAAAACATCTGTATTAACAGATTTGATGCTATTCCCGTATGTAACGGAAAATGTTTTTTAGAAAAAGAACTTTCTGCTGACGCAGAGAAAGAACAGCAAATACCAAATATTAAAAATAAAGAAGTACATCCTTTATTTCTCCAAGTCATAAATTATAAACCTGTTACGGCTTATATTCAGGCTTTCACTCAGATAGATTATCCTGAATACACCTCCAATTTTATACTCTCAAAATTAGTTTTTTCTGTTTTTCAACCACCCGAGTTTGTTTAATTCTTTATTGAACAAGTTAATTAAAAACAAAAACTAATACAATAATATGCAAACAGACCGCTTGCCGGTTTGCGATATTGGTTTGTTTGATGATACAACGGATTTCTGGATTGATTCCATTGATAACCTTTTGGGGAAATATTCTTTTTTAGAACATCCTCACGAAAGTACTTTTTATACTTTTCTAATTGTAGAAAAAGGAAGAGGTGAAATTATTATCGATAATAATAAAATCCGTATTGATGATGCTCAGGTATTTATCATTAAACCAAATTGCATTACCGAACTATATTTAAACAGAGAAGCCATTGGAAAAATAATATGCTTCACAGAAGACTTCTTCTCATTAAGGTACAACAATAATGTACTCAATCAATTTTCCTTTTTTAATAGGGAATCTAAAATTGTAATAAGGGTTTCAAACGATAATTTATCTTATCTGAAATCTTTAATATTATTTATGCATAACGAGTTTACCAACAAGAAGAAAGCTTCTAAAAAAGCCCTTCGCTCGTTTCTGAATATTTTACTTATCGAGATAGAACGTTTCTATAATCCATTGAGGAATATGGAATCTAATAATCCGACAAAAGAAAAAGTTCAGAAATTTCAGAAGCTAATAGAGAAGAATTTCAAAACAATGAAGCTACCATCCGATTATGCTAGAATATTGAATGTGAGCACAAATTATCTGAACAAGATTTGTAAAAAAACTTTAGGAGCGACTTCAGGTGATTTAATCAGAAGACACGTAGTACTTGAAGCACAAAGATTGTTACATTACACCAATTATTCTATTAATGAAATTGCAAACGAATTAGGGTTTGAGCACACTTCTTATTTTGTTACCTTCTTCAGGAAAACGACAAGTCAGACTCCAGAACAATTCAGAAAGAAACGAACAGAAGAATAAAATAATAAATAGCTGAATTGAAAATAGAAATTACGAGACTTTAAAAATTAAATACAAGTCCTTTTTTAATAAAGAAGCAGTATTGTTTAGTTAAACAATCTGCTTTTTTATTTTTCGGTTAATCCTTATCTATAAAGGAAATTTGCCAAAACAAAAACAGAAACGATTATGGATTTTCCTATGTTTCATCTTGATTGGCTAAACAATCGGATGCTTATTGCAGGAATTGCAACACTTCACGTAATTATAAACCACGGTTTGGCAGTCGGTTTTATTCCATTAGTAACCTGGTTAGAACAAAAAGGGCTTAAACGAAGCGGAGCTAATCAAATTACAGATTTAGAATGGGATGAAAAAGTGTATAAAATGATGAAAGTCGCTTTTATCATTACTACGACTATTGGAGCAATGACAGGAGTCGGAATATGGTTTTCAGCTTCTTTAATCAGTCCTTCATCAATAGGTTCCTTAATACGGGTGTTTTATTGGGCTTGGTTTACAGAATGGATTGTATTTGTTACCGAAGTCGTTCTGATTATGATTTATTTTCTTACTTGGAAAAACAGCAATAAATCGCTCAGAGCAAAAATCCGTCACATACGTTTCGGTTGGTTTTTAAGTTTAGCATCTTGGATTACAATGACAATTATTGTGGCAATTCTTGGTTTTATGATGGATCCTGGGAATTGGAACAGTAATCCGAATCTCATTAATGGTTTTACCAATCCGCTTTATCTTCCTCAATTGGCTTTCAGGACACCTATGGCAATGTTAATGGCAGGTGTATTCGGACTATTATTAGCCACAATATTCACAAAATACGGAACAGAAATCAGGAAAGATGCTGTAAAATCTATTTCAAAATGGATTATCCTGTGGGCTCCATTTACACTTTTCGGAGCATTTTGGTATTATAAAGCGATTCCTGAAGGAATGACCGCCAATATGAGTACGGCTGTAGGAACTATAGACTTTGCACAATACTACGGTTTACTTAAGTATTTCATCATAGGAGGAGTTAGTTTATCGGTTGTAATAGCTGTTATTGGTTTGTTTAAAGCAAAAGTAATACGTCCATATATGGTTGTTTTACCTGTCGTGTTTGCTTTTGCCTTCTTAGGCTTTTTTGAACGAGTTCGGGAATTTGTCCGAAAGCCCTATGTCATTGGTCAGTATATGTATTCAAACCTTTTATTGGAAGAAGATATGGTCGTTTATCAGCAGGACGGAATCTTGAAACACGCTACATATACTTCCGTCAACGAAGTTACGGAAGATAATAAACTTGAAGCAGGAAAGAACGTATTTATGTTGGCTTGTAGCAGATGCCATACAGGACAAGGTGTAAACAGTGTAGTAGATGTTTTTGAACGAATGACAGGTACAAAAGATACTTTGAATGTAGCTATAATGGCTGCTTATATGCCGAATATGCATACGGGACGAAATTATATGCCTCCTTTTCCCGGAAATGAAGCAGAAGCAGAAGCTTTGGCAATTTACATCAGGCATCTTCAGGATTCAGGAGAGTCGATAGAAGGAGTTCAAACCGAAGGTGTAATGGTCAGTTCAGACTATACGGTTAAGGCAGTAATTAACAAACAAAATAAAACAAACGATAATGAAGATGATAAATAGTTTATTGATTAGCTTACAGACAAACATACCGACACCTGTTCCTAAAGACCTTCCCTTGCCATTGCCTTTACCCGAATGGCTTTTGATTATCATTTTGGTGATTTCTTTTTTAGCACATTTGGTTTTTGTCAACCTGATGCTTGGAGGAACATTACTTACACTTTGGTCACAAATAAAAGGATTAAAAGACAAGAAATACGACTTGTTGGCAAAAGAAATTGCAAGCACTATTACTGTAAATAAAAGTATTGCTGTTGTGCTTGGAGTAGCTCCACTTTTAAGTATCAATGTGCTTTATACTGTTTATTTCTATTCTGCAAATGCTTTGACAGGATTGGTTTGGATAGCTGTGATTCCATTGGTTACCATTGCTTTTTTACTTACCTACCTGCACAAATATACCTGGAAAGTATTTGAGAATAATAAGGCGATACATATCTCTTTTTTAGGTTTGGCAACAGTCATATTGCTATTTATTCCTTTTATTTTCCTGACAAACATCAACCTGATGATGTTTCCCGAAAAATGGGCTGTAGTAAAAGGCTTTTTTAATGCGATGATGCTTCCTAATGTTTTCCCGAGATATTTTCATTTTCTTTTTGCTTCATTGGCAGTTACAGGGTTGTTTTTGTTTTGGTATATGAGTCGTAAGAATTATGAATTCGAAAATTTACTCCCCGGATTCACAAGGTATGATATTCAGAAAAAAGGATATTCTTTGGCTCTTATCGCTTCAATCTGCCAAATGCTTATGGGACCCATAGTATTGCTTACACTTCCCGCCAAAGGAATGGGTTGGAATTTAATTCTTGTAATCTTTACAGGAGTTGCAATGGCACTTCCTGCGATGTGGATGATGTGGAAAGGATTACAGGCTTCCAGAGAAAATATCGGAAAGAACTTTTATAAGGTAGTCACCCTAATGACTATTACGGTTGTTTTTATGGGTTCGGGAAGACAGATTTACAGAGCCAATGCGTTAGAACCACACCAAAAACTGGTTAAATTAAGAACCGAAGAATTTCAAAAAATAAAAAAAGAAGCTATTGTAAAAAGCAAAAGAGCACAAGCAGCAGAAAATTCGGCAGACCTCTCTTTGGCAGATAAAGGTAAAAAAGTATTCAATCAAAACTGTGCAGCATGCCACAAACCTAAAGAAATGCTTGTAGGTCCGCCGGTTACCGAAATGGCTACCATCTATAAAGACAATAAAACAGATTTAATCAATTGGATAAAAAAGCCAGGAAAAAAACGCCCTAATGCTCCACAAATGCCCGGTTTTCCTCAAATATCTGATGAAGACATGAGTACTTTAACAGAATATATATTAACAATTAACGAATCATAAACTATGACAACATTTCTTGTAATAATAATGATTATATTATTTTTCACAGCAATAAAATATCTCATTGATATTAATACATTAGCTTTAAGAATAAGCAAAAATAAAGAGCTAAATCAACAGGAAAATGACTTAGAAGACAAATACCAGTTTATTAAAGGACTTTATTAGTTAAAAAGTATTATTGCCGCCCTAAGTCCTTTTTTATTTTGGTTGTAAAAGGAGTGCGATCGTCATTAAGCACTCCTTTTAATTAATCGATTTTTTTACTTAGTATATGCTGTTGTCCCATAATTCCCTCTAAATATTTTTCAGTATCAACAAAACCTACATTCAGATAAGTATGATATGCATTGATATTCCTGACGTTTACAGATAATACTATTTCATTTGTTTCAGGATATCTTTGTTTCAATAAATCTGTAATTAACAATACCGATTTCTTACCTAACCCTCTCCCTTGATAAATTGGGTTTAGGGAAAAAGACCGAAGAAAAATAGCAAATTTGTTATCTGTTAGTTTAAATTTATCACTGCCTTTATCAAGAATAAAAAAACCAATGGGTTCATCATTATACATTATAGTTATAACCGATTTTTGAAAATCCGAAAAGACCCCATCTTTTTTACATTGATCAATAGATGAAGTAAATTCAACCTGTTCGGGAAGTAATTTATAATTTAACGGCTCATAGTACTTCTCATTGTACGAAACTAATTGTAACATAAAAGATTTTTTTACTCAAAGTTACTATTTGCTCAGTAATTAGCTTATTTTTTCCGTAAAAACATAACTTCTGTTAATTGATATTTACTTAATCAATCCATTTAATTACACATTCAATCCAAAATTTGGCTATTGATAAAAAACGAGTGAATTTTGCATCGTGAAAATTGATTTTGATATAAAATATCTTTTGATATGATTAAAATCATAGATTAGTTATTAGTGTATCAATTACCTTTGTCCCAAATTAAACTACTTTAGTGAAAAAACTTATAGTCATATTAGCATTGTTTATGCTTTTTAAGCCTGTGATTCCGGTTTTGGAATACGTGGTGTTTTATGACTATATTAAAAATGAGCTTTGTGAAAACAAAGACAAACCCAAACTTGAATGTAACGGAAAATGTCATTTGAAAAAAGAATTGGCAAAATCTTCCGGTTCAACTGAAAAAGGAAACGATAAAAAACATTTTTCTGTAGAGACAAGTATTGTTTTCTATCAGGAAATAGAAGAGAATTTTGGGTTCAAACAGCTCTTCTACCTACACAAATCAAAAGTAACTTCAAATTATAATTTGTCTTACTCTCATTTAGAGACAAATTCTGTATTCAGACCTCCAATCGTTTAATTTTAAAATAGTGTTGCTATTAGATATTGATTTCTTCAATATCTAAAACTGATTATGGTAAATATTCAGCTAAGAACACTAATAATCTATTTTGTCAACAGTTGCATTACAATGTAAGAACGCTTTATAAATCAAATAGCGCCGTAGTCTCATATAGCACCTGTTGACACGCAATAGTTTTTAATTAAACACTCATCACAAATGAAATTTTTTAAACATTTTGTAATTGCAATAGTACTTGCAGTTACAACCTCGTGCACGCTTGATAAAACGGATTTTGAAGCCGAAATCAACCGAGACGTTACCGAATATTTTGAATTTAAAGAAGTTACTTCATTCAATAGCGATAATTACAAAATCAGTATTGAAGCTTTAAACGGAACTTTTTATAAAGGATATAATGAAATTCGTTTAACCATTACCAATACCCAAACCAATGAGGCTCTGAATAATTCGGAGGTTACTTTTTTGCCGATACTTACCGATTCCGATAACAACAAAATTTCGTGCCCACACAGGTATCATTTGGTTTATAATTCTGAAGAACAGTTTTATTCAGGATATGTTGTATTTACAAGTATAAGCAACCCAATGGAAAACTGGGACTTGTATATCAGTTTCACAGGTAGTAATCAAACACATACGTTTAGCCAGTTGGTTACTGTCCAAAATCAAACCAATATGAACCTGAATATGACTTCATTTACAGGTAATGACGGAGAGCAGTATTTTATTGCACTCGTTGCTCCTCAAAAACCAAAGGTTGCCGAAAACGAATTGGTTGCAGGAATTTACAAATACAACCAGCCTACTGAACCGGCAGGAACTTTTCCCGACCCATCGCAATTTTCGTACGCTGAAGTAGAAAACTATACGTTGCTTTTAGACCCGAGAATGCCCGAACCATCTATGGGAAACCATTCTTCGCCTAACAACGTGGATTTAACCCAACAGGCAGACGGATTGTATTATGGAGTAGTCAATTACACGATGACCGGAAACTGGACATTGAATTTCATGATGTTAAATCAAAACGGAGTACTCATCAAAGGAACGGAAGTACCAACCGATTTCACACCCGGAATCGAAGGAGCAAAAAGTGAACTTCATATTAATATCTTGTTCTGATGCTATGAGATATATTACAATTATAGTTTGCTTTTTGGGAATATTTGCAAATGCTCAAAACATTGAGAATGATACGCTGGCAACAGAATTAGAAGAAATTAAAATAGATGTGGTTGTCAAAAAGAAAATCGAAAGCGAAATGAAAATGGCGGTTACGGTTGATGAATTTCTGGCATCTTCCGATCAGATAAGTTTCATTAAACGTGGAGCTTATGCATGGGAACCCTTGCTGAATAATATGAATAGCGAACGTTCTACCATTACCATTGACGGAATGCACGTTTTCGGAGCTTGTACCGATAAAATGGATCCGATTACTTCGTATGTGGAAAGCAATAATCTTTCTGCAATCGACATCAAATCAGGTCAGGAAGGTGGTATGCACGGTTCAACAGTTGCAGGAAGTATCGATTTGAAACGGAAAAGTACTTCGTTTAGTGAAAATAAAGAATGGAAAGGTGCTTATCAATCAGGATTTGAGTTTAACAACAAGCAATTTTTCAATCTTGGAAATGTTTCTTTTTCGAGTAATAAGTTCGTAGCAGATGGAAGTATTTCGTATCGAAAAGCAGAGAATTATTCTGATGGAAATAACAATGAAGTCAATCATTCGCAATTCAAAAAATTCAACAGTTCATTAGGATTGGCTTACAAAACAAGTGAGTTGTCTTCTTTGCGAGTTGATGTTATTTTTGACCAAGCGAACGATGTGGGGTATCCCGCACTTCCAATGGATTTATGGCTTTCACGGGCTTTGATTACTTCGGTTTCCTACAAGCAATTATTTGAAGAAGGATTGGTACGGGTTTGGGATTCAAAAATTTATTTCAATGCCATAGAACATTATATGGACGATACCACTCGACCTGAAAATCTGGTGCATATGGATATGCCCGGTTGGAGTACCACTTACGGATTGGTTTCTAAAATCAACCTAAAAAAAGGCAACTATTCTTCTGAAGTACAACTGAATGCGTATGATAATTTGTCAATTGCAGAAATGCGAATGTATCCGCAGGACAGAAGCGAACGCACCATGTTTGCCTACAGCTGGCCTTGGGTTACTACCCAATATGCAGGACTTTCGATGAATAATTCTTTAGAGGTTACCGAAAAGAGCCAGATAAATTTTGGAGGCTCTTTAGGATTGAATTACAATCATTCTAAATATGTGGACTTCAACTGGATTTTTCATCCGGGAGCATCACAGAAAAAAACAAGATTTTTGCCAAGTCTGTATGCACGTTACAATGTAGATGTCAAACAGTTTAATTTTTCTGTAGGAGGTGGTTACGGTCATCGTGCACCATCTGTTTCGGAAGGTTACGGATATTATATCTACAACAGTTTTGACCGTTACGATTACATCGGAAATCCTGATTTAAAAAACGAAATTTCCTATGAAGTTAATGCAAATGCAGGTTTCAAGGATGAAAAGTTTAGTCTTCAGGCAAAAGCCAATTATTTTCATATTCAGAATTACATCATCGGAAGAATTTTAAGTATGGGAAGCCCGATGAATTATCAATCAGTTGGAGTAAAAGGCTATACATCGTTGGATTATGCAACGCTTTTCAATTTTTCACTCAATGCCAAATACGATATAATGGAACATTTGCATTGGAAAGGAACATTGACCTATGCCCGTGGGAAAGATAATAAAGATGGGAATTTACCTTTTATCCGTCCATTGAGCTATCAGACTTCGCTACAGTACCATTACAAAGATTTCGGGTTTCAGACTTCGATAAACGGAGATTTGGAACAAATAAATTATAGTCCTGAATATGGTGAAGATCAGACACCTTCTTACATAGTTTGGAATCTGTCTGCTGATTATACTTTTTATATTAACAATTTCAGAACAACTATTCAGGTAGGAGCCGAAAACATATTGAATGAATATTACAGTACCTATGCCGATTGGGGAAATATCCCAAGAATGGGACGTAATATTTTTACGTCTTTAAAAATTAATTTTTAACTATAAAATAAATACTAATAACTAAATTTTAAAAAATGAGAAATCTAAAAAAGTACCTTTTGTTATCTGCCGTTTCATTGGCATTTGTATCATGTAGCAGTGATGATGATGCATCAGCTGTTGCAAACAACGTAATCTTGTCTTTCAAAAACACTTTTGGTGATACCGAAATTATTTTGGGAGGAGCTACTTCTTCATCAGCAAGTGTAAACACTTCAGATGCAGGACAAGTGCATCGCTTTTCAGAATTGAAGTATGTGATCAGTAACATTCGTTTGATTAAAGCCGATGGAACCGAGATTCCTTATAATGTAAATGATTTAGATAAAGGGGCTATGGTTATTGACCAATCAAAATCATCTTCATTAAGTTACATTATGAATAATATTCCGACGGGTGAATATAAACAAATAAAATTCGGATTGGGTGTACGAAGTGATTTAAATACGTTAGACCAAACCAGATTCCCGAATTTCTATGCTACAGCTGGAGCAAATGACACGGAAATGATGTGGGAATGGGGAACAGGTTATCGTTTTACTAAAATCGAAGGATTTTATGATACGGATAACAAAGAAATGTCTATCCATACAGGAAGTACGGTTGAAGGAACAAATGGAGATGAATCCACTTACATTCAAGGAGTTGATGCTTACAGAAACATTGTTTTAGACTTGCCTGTAAATGCGGTTGTAGGAAGCAAAGCACCTAAAATCAATATCAAAGCAGATTTTGATAAATTATTAAGTGGTGTTTCTAATACCATTACGCTTTCAACTGGAACAGGAATGGGAGATAATGCAACGCCTAATATTCATACAGCTGTTCAAATGGTGAAATTTGTAGATAATATAGGAGGAAACGGTACAACAGATAATAAAGGAATGTTCTCTGTCCTTAACGTAGAAAACTAATTTAGACTTACAAGAGCCTTCTTAAATCAGAAGGCTTTATCTAAAAAATCACTTCAAATAATTCATAGAAAATGAAAGTTTTTCAGAAAATTTTACCTCTTATATTTTTGTTGGCATCTTGTAGCAAAGATGACTATGAGCCAATTGTATACGATAATCCCGAATTATCAATAAATATTCCTGTTGTTTTTCCTGAGTTAAACAATTCATTTTATGCAAACAAACCAACAAAGTATGGAGTAGCATTAGGAGAAAAACTATTTCACGAGAAACGTTTCAGTGCAGACAATACTATTTCGTGTGCAAGCTGTCATATTCAGTCCAGTGCATTTGCAGATAATAATGTACAGGCAATCGGAATTGAGGGAAGAATTGGGCTTCGTAATACACCGCCTATTCAGAATCTTGCTTTTATGAGGTTCTATAACTGGGACGGAAGTAAATTAAGTTTAGAAAATCAGCCGATTGTTCCGATTATCACACACGAAGAAATGGATTCTTCTATTTTGGAAGTTATCGGTAAAATCCAAAACGATGCATCTTATAAAGAGCTTTTTCAGAAAACATTCGGCGATGAAAACATTACACCTGAACGAATTTACAGAAGTGTTGCCCAATATGAATATACTTTGATTTCAGCCAATAGTAAATACGATAAAGTAAAACGAAACGAAGCAACATTTACCGAAAACGAAATGCAAGGCTATCAGGTTTTTCAGCAGAAATGTACCACTTGTCACAGTACGGAACTCTTTACCGACCAAACATTTCGAAACATCGGATTTCCTATCAATACAAATTCTAACGAGGCAGGAAGAGCGAGAGTTACCGGAAATATGGACGAATATATGAGTTTTCGTGTACCGTCTTTACGCAATGTAGAGTACACCTCACCTTATGGAAGCTTCGGGCAGTTTGCAACACTGAAAGACGTCTTGGATTATTTCGACAATGGAGTTTTAGGAGCAGATAATCTGGATCCTGTTTTCAAAAATAATGGGAATAGAATTCCACTTACCGAACAGGAAAAAGAGGACTTAATTTCATTTATGAAAACATTGAGTGATTTAGAGTTTACAGGTCATTAATATTAAAATTCATTTGAAGTAAATATTAGTTAAATAATCAAAAATTTAAGAGATTGAAATACACTGAGTTGGAAAACAGAAACCACTCTGAATGGGATTTCTATGGTTCAAAAAAATTAAAATGTAGTAATATGAAATGCCCATTAAAAAATTTTATAATCGACATAATATGTTTTTTGGGCATTCCATCTGACCGTTGAAAAAACAATAAAAAATAAAAGATTAAACATTATATCAAATTAGTAGGCTTATCAGTTATGTTTTTGATTGTTTCCTGCAAAGGAGAAGTACAGAAAGATAAAACGCAATCAACAGAAACAAAAGAAGTGGCTGTTTTACCTGAAAATTTAGAAGAGGTAAATTTTGAAATAAACGGAATGACCTGTGCTTTAGGTTGTGCCAAAATGATAGAAAACAAATTAGCAAATGCAAAAGGTGTTGATTCTGCCAAAGTAGATTTTGAAACCAAACTGGCTTACATTTCTTTTGACAAAACACAGCAATCAAAAGAAGAATTACAAAAAAGAATTGAAGCTTTATTGGACGGAAACACCTATAAAGCTTCTGAAATTATAAAAGAATAAAAATCAAATGAAAAAAATAATAACATTAGCATTGGTGTTATTCCTTAATACCATATCAGCCCAAGTAAATATTGATTTCAAGACACAGCCATTCCCATCGGACTGGACAATGCAGGGAGGTTTTGAAATAAGTAATGCCGAAATACATCCAAGATGCCAACAAAATGCACTGATAGGAAGCATCTTTGAACAGGAATCTATGTTTTGGATTCAAACAGCTTCCTATGACTATAATGGTGGAGATATTGAAATAAATCTTACCCACGGCATCAAAGACTTATACCACGCTTTAGGAGTAAGATATGATTCAAACTTTTGAATTTATTTATAATAAACTTTTTTTAAGATTTTCTATTTCATTTTGACATTTCATTATCTTCGAAATCACTTGAGAATCTGAAGTTTTATGTGACTCAATAGCTAATTGAGTTATCTGATTTTCAATTGTTTTTAAAAGAGTTATTGCATCAGAATAATTCTTATAAGTATTAGAAGCAATTTTAGTTTCCAAAAGATTCATTTCTCTACTAATGGTTGATTGTTCAGTCAGAGCGTATTCTTCGGTTTGTTTTATGGATTGATGACCAAGCATTTCTTTAACTACATGCATTGGAACCCCATTATTTAGTGTCACAGTACTTCCAAAAGTTCTCCTTGCTTTATGAGTTGTAAGATTATCATCTATTTTACATAGTGTTGCGATTTCTTTCAAATACTCATTCATTTTTTGATTTGATTTTACAGGAAGAAGTAAGTTGCTTTTTAAACATAATGGGTGTTCTTTATATTTTTCTAAGATTTCTATTGCTTTACTTAGAAGTGGAATAGTGGTAGAGGATCCTGTTTTTTGTCTATTCGAAACAATCCAAGCTTTGTCGTCTATACCAATCTTAATTTCATTTTTGTTGAGTTGTTTCACATCAATATAAGCCAATCCAGTATAACATTGAAAAACAAATATGTCTCTAACTTCGTTTAATCTATCAGAATCAAAAACTTTATTTTCTAATGTTAAAAGTTCTTGAGAACTCAAAGGAGTTTTTTTGATAGTAATTTTTTTAATTTTATAAGCTTTAAACGGATCAGTGGTAATAATGTCTTTGGAGATAGCTCTGAAAATAATTTTTTTAAAATTTGCAATGTATTTTACAGTACTATTGTTTTGACAATTTCTAACGGTTCTTAAAAAAAAATCATAATCTTGAATAAACTCATAGTTTAATTGTCTAAACTCTAAATCATCAACTTTATACTTTAATTTTATAAATTGCTCAACGTGTGATCTAGCTGTAACGTATCTTTCGTATGTACCCATACTATACTCACCTTTAGAAACTAATGCGAAAATTTCGTCATTATGTTTTTGAAATTCTTCAAGTACTTTTGTATTTGCTACAGTATTTCCGAGTACATAATCAATAAGTAGCTTTGATGTAATTGAGATATTACGATTTATTAGTTGTATTTTATAGTCATCGACTTTTCGTCTCAATGAATCTAAAAAATAATTTAAAGCTTTTGCATCTTCTTTAGTACCAATTGCTTTTTCATTTTTCTGATTCCACCTTGATGACTCCCATTTTCGTTTCGTAGATGCTTCTTTCTGTATTCCATTAACAGTGATTCTTAAATAGATATATCGTAAATCGAATCCTTTATGATGTGTTTTTAGAAAGAAATTTAATCCGTAGCTTGTTTCTAACATATTATATAAATTTAAATATTGATAAATATCGAACTACAAATATTTAAATTCAAGTCGTTAAATATATTTACATGTTGAAAATCAGGTGTTTATATTTGTTTTAGTGGCAATAATTTTACCTGTAAAAAATTGCCATTATTTTGCCACAGAATTTTGAGCATTTTTATAAATTTTGATGATTCTTAGGCACAAAAAAAAACCTGCATATCTTAAAGATTGCAGGTTTTATAGTCCTTTAGGCATAAATCAATACTAAAACTGATTATTACTTGCGGAGAAAGAGGGATTCGAACCCCCGGACCTGTTACAGTCAACAGTTTTCAAGACTGCCGCAATCGACCACTCTGCCATTTCTCCTTTGGTCTGTAATGATGTTGTTTGTTACATTATTACGGGTGCAAAGATATTTACTTTTTCTTTATTCGCAAGGCTTTTCGTGATAAATTTTTAAAGTTTTTTATAATTGACTAACAATCAATATTTTTGGTTACTCAATTATATGAGGAATAAATCTACTTCTGTCGTTTGTTATCAAAGAATCACTTTCTCTGAAAGAAATTCCGCATGATTCTTGACCAATAATCCAACTTCCAATAATTGTATATCCACTGTGATTTTTTATTAATGGAGCTAATTCTTGATAAACAAATCCCTCGTGTCCATAATCACCAGTTGTCGATTCGATAATTTTGTTGTTACTAATTATAGAAATGTTTGCACCTTCTCTCGAAAGTAAAGGTTTTTTTACAAAACTTACCATGTTTTTCGCATCGTTAAAATACGTTTCTAGCAACAATGAATGATTTGGAAACAATTCCCATAAAATTGCTAAAATCGCTTTGTTAGAAAGAATCATTTTCCAAGAAGGCTCAATCCATTGTGCCTCTAAAATATCATTAGTAATATGATGACCATATTCTTCATTAACCATCCATTCCCATGGATATAATTTAAAAATATCTGTTATAGGTTGGTCCTGTAAATCAACAAAATTGGACCCATTCCAACCAATTTCATCTATATATAAAAGTTGTGTTTGAATTCCGGCTTGAATCGCGCAATCTCTTAAATATTCAACATTACTTAAATCTTCTAATGATTCTCTTACACAAGTAAAATGTAACGATTCTCCTTTTAAATAAGGTTTGATTTCTTTCCAAGAATTTACCAGTTGTTCGTGTACCGAATTGAATTGGTCTTTAAAGTTTCCGAAATAATGTTGCATCCAATGCCATTGAACAACTCCGCATTCAAATAATGAAGTAGGAGTGTCTGCATTGAATTCTAACATTTTTAATTGATTTCTGACTTGGTCATAAGCAAAGTCAAATCGACCATATATACTTGGAGTTTCGTTATTCCAACTACGTTCAATATGATGATGAAAATAATTTGGAATATGAAATAGATGATACTTTTTATTTTCGATAACATGTTCAACAGCTGTTAAACACATTTGCCACAATTCTGTTGTAGCATTATAAATTTCGTCTGCAAACGATTCTGAAATGCTAAAATAATAATCATCAATCCAATATGGAATTCCATTATCAGAATGATAACCATAACCGATTTGTTCGACACGATTTTGCCAATTTGTATCTTTTACTAAATGTTTGATTTTCATTTTTTATGAACCTGCTTTAGTATTAGAATTAGTTGTGTTTGAAGTTTTTCCAAAACCACCTCTAGAAGTTGCTTTGTTGTATGCTTGAGCTTTTGCAGGATTATTACCCACAACCGATTTTTGATTTAAACCGCCACTTGCATAACCAAGGCCTCCACCCATATGACGAAAAGCCATATACCATAAAAGAGCACTTCCCATTCCTGAACCTCCGTTGTTATGTTGCGAATAGTTTTGTGTTACTTCAGTGTAAGGAGCTGTTGAATCAGCACGCATGAAAACTTTTTGTGCAATTTCTTCATTTTCAGCTTTTGGTTTATTACATGATGCTAAAACTGATGTAATAAGAAGTAATGTAACCGCTTTAGATGATCGCTTTTTCATAATTATTGGATGGTTACATAAATTGGAATTTTATCTAAACTAAGTGTGCTATCTTGTGATGTTTCCCAAGTATTTTCTTTTTTTAAAGTTACAACTGTATCAACAGCAGTTGCAATTTGTTCGCTATTAAACCAAATAATTTGTTTGGTGATATGGAAAACGGTATCTCCACTTGTTTTTGTGGTTAACACAACTTCTCTTGCAGATTTCTTATCTAAATTTTCAAGATTATCTTCCTTTTGTGAATTGCTACATGATACAATCAAAGCAAGAAAAGGAATAAAAAATAATTTTTTCATCATTTACATTTTTACAAATATCGGCATTTTAGATATAATTTTCAACTGATTATTTTTTTTTAAAAATGTATTTATAGATTAAATTTTTTATAATCTTAAAATTTAAGAATTTATTTTAATTTAAAAAGATAATAAAAATGAATAATATAATTATATCTTAAAAAAAGATGTAAAAACATCATGAGATCACTATGTTGATTATCGAATAAATTATCAAAATTGGTTTTTTGTTGTATTTTTATGAAAATTTTTACATTCAAAAATATTTAAACAGAACAATGACTACTGTAGACAACACAACTTACAACCGTTCTATTAAAAAATTATTAGTAGCCAATCGTGGTGAAATTGCAATTCGCGTTTTAAGAGCAGCTTCTGAAATGAGAATTAGAACTGTAGCGATGTACACTTTTGAGGACCGCTATTCATTGCATCGTTACAAAGCAGATGAAGCTTATCAAATTGGTGCAGACGATCAACCTTTAAAACCTTATTTAGATATCGAAGAGATTATCAAGATAGCTAAAGAAAATGAGGTTGATGCTATTCATCCAGGTTACGGATTTTTAAGTGAAAATGTAACTTTCGCTCGAAGATGTCGTGAAGAAGGAATTATTTTCGTTGGTCCACAGCCTGAGGTTATGGAACAATTAGGAGATAAAATCGCAGCTAAAAAATTAGCTCGTTCTATCGAAGTTCCGGTAATTGAAGATGCCATTCTTTCTATCGATGCAGCTCATGAAGTAACCGACCGTGCAATTGCCATTGGTTTTCCAATAATTTTAAAAGCGGCTGCCGGAGGTGGAGGTCGTGGAATGCGTGTGGTAAAATCTGCTGAAGAAGTGTTACCTTCTTTTCTAGAAGCATCTAACGAAGCATTAAAAGCTTTTGGTGATGGAACTATTTTTATTGAGAAATTCATTGAATCTCCTAAACATATCGAAGTGCAATTATTAGCCGATAATTTCGGAAATATTGTGCATTTATTCGAAAGAGATTGTTCGGTTCAACGTCGTTTTCAAAAAGTTGTTGAAATTGCTCCAGCTCCAAATCTTCCAGAAAAAACGAAACAAGAAGTTTATGATTATGCAATTAAAATTGCTAAAGCTGTAAATTATAATAATGCAGGAACGGTTGAGTTTTTAGTTGACAAACACAATCAAGTTTATTTTATTGAAGTAAATCCGAGAATTCAAGTTGAACATACAGTTACCGAAGAAGTAACAGGAATTGATATTGTTCGCAGTCAAATTTTGATTGCTCAAGGAACTAAATTATCTGACCCTAGAATTCATATCGAAAACCAAGAAAGTTTAAAAATAAACGGATTTGCAATTCAATGCCGTATCACTACAGAAGACCCTGCAAACGGATTCAAACCAGATTACGGTACTTTAATTGCTTATAGAAATGCTGGTGGTTTTGGAATTCGTTTAGACGAAGGAAGTGCTTATCAAGGCATGAAAATTTCTCCATTCTTTGATTCGATGATTGTAAAAGTCACCGCAACCGGAAGAACACTTTCTGGAGCTGCACAACGTTTACATCGTTCATTGACTGAATTCCGTGTACGTGGTGTAACTACAAATATGATGTTTTTAGAAAATGTTATTAATCACGAAATTTTCCGAAAAGGAGAATGTACGGTTAATTTTATTGACCAACATCCTGAGTTATTTCAAATTGCTGAACTAAAAGATAGTTCAACTAAGATTTTAAAATATTTAGGAAACATCAGTGTTAACGGG
This sequence comes from Flavobacterium sp. I3-2, assembly GCF_013389595.1. Classification (NCBI taxonomy): domain Bacteria; kingdom Pseudomonadati; phylum Bacteroidota; class Flavobacteriia; order Flavobacteriales; family Flavobacteriaceae; genus Flavobacterium; species Flavobacterium sp. I3-2. The sequence goes on along the minus strand of NZ_CP058306.1, from coordinate 2,725,675 downwards.
CATTCTGATATTAAAAATTACGATTCATCAAAAGTTTTTAGAAATCCAGAAGTTCCTGTTTTCGATAAATCTAAAACGTATCCAAAAGGGAGTAAAGATTTATTAAATGAATTAGGTAGAATCGATTTCTTAAAACAAATCAGAGATGACAAAAAAATTCATTTTACAGATACAACGTATCGAGATGCGCATCAATCTTTAGTTGCAACTCGCGTTCGTTCTAAAGATATTTTAACAGCAGCTGGCGGATTTGCTCAAAATAATCCGCAAATGTTCTCTTCTGAAGTTTGGGGCGGAGCTACGTTTGATGTTGCTTTACGTTTTTTACAAGAATGTCCGTGGGAACGTTTACAAGAGTTACGCAAAGCTATGCCAAATACGTTACTTCAAATGTTATTCAGAGGAAGTAATGCAGTTGGATATTCGGCTTATCCGAGAAATATCGTACAGCAATTTATTGAGAAATCATGGAAAAACGGAATCGATATTTTCCGAATTTTCGATTCGCTAAACAATTTAGAATCGATGTTGCCAGCAATTGAATTCGTGTCTAAAAATACGCAAGCTATTGCCCAACCTTCGATTTGTTACACTGGCGATTTACTTCGAACAGAAAATAACAAATACAATTTAACGTATTATACCGATTTAGCAAAACGTTTAGAAGATGCTGGCGCGCACATGTTGGCAATTAAAGATATGGCTGGTTTATTAAAACCAAATGCTGCCGAAATTCTAATTCCTGCTTTACGCGAAGCGGTTCAAGTTCCGATTGCATTACATACACATGATACAGCCGGAACTCAAATTGCAACATATTTAAAAGCGATTGAATCAGGAATTGATTCGATTGATTGTGCTTTAGCTTCTTTCTCTGGAATTACTTCGCAACCAAATTTAAATTCAATGGCGGCTTTGTTGGAAGGAAACACAAGAGAAAATCCATTAAACAAACAAAGTTTAAACGAACATAGTAATTACTGGGAAGCAGTTCGTGAATATTATTATCCATTCGAGTCGGATTTAAAATCGGCAACAGCAGAAGTTTATGATAACGAAATTCCTGGAGGACAATATTCTAATTTACGTCAACAAGCAGAGGGTGTTGGTTTAGGAGATAAATATCAAGTTATTAAACACAACTATAAAGCGGTTAATGAATTGTTTGGCGATATCGTTAAAGTAACTCCAAGTAGTAAAGTTGTTGGAGATATGGCTTTATTTATGACAGCAAACAGCTTGACTAAAGAAGATGTTTTGGACGAGTCTAAAAACTTATCATTCCCTGCATCTGTAATTGGTTTCTTTAAAGGTGATTTAGGAGTTCCGTTTGGTGGATTCCCTGAAAAATTGAGAGGAATTGTTCTTCGTAATGAAAAAGAAATTCCTGCTCCAGCGGCTCAAATTTTACCTGATGTAGATTTAGAACTTTCTACACAACAATTCTATAAGAAATTCCCTAATTCTAATTTCTTAGATTATTTATCGTTCCAAATGTTCCCTAAAGTTTATGAGGAATATTATAACAATAAAGAAAAATATGGTGATTTAAAAGAATTACCAACTCCTATTTTCTATTATCCGTTAGAATTAAATAAAGAAATTAAAATAACCTTACATAAAGGTAAAGACATTCATGTTGAACTACTTCATATTGCAAAAGCCAATGAAGAAGGAATTCGTCGTGTAACTTTTAGATTAAACGGAACACATCGTACGGTTAAGATTAAAGACAATTCGGTTAAATCTGAAAAAGTTGCTCACGAAAAAGTATCAAATCCTGAAAATCAAATTGGTGCTCCTTTACAAGGTAGTTTATCAACAATCTTAGTTAAAGAAGGCGATGTTGTTTCATCAGGAACTGCTTTATTCATTATCGAGGCAATGAAAATGGAAAGTACCGTTTCTGCTCCAAAATCAGGAAAAATTAAACGAGTTGTTCTTTCATCAAACACCATGGTTGATCAAAACGATTTGATTATTGAAATGGAATAATTAAATTATTAATTTATAGAAAAAGCTATTTTGAAATAAATTCAAAATAGCTTTTTTTGTTTGAATCAATTGCATTAATTCTCAAAGTAAAGAAATGATGCAAGTATCTTAAAAAAAAACTGTCTAAATAGACAGTTATAATTATTGTGCGCTTGTTGCAATTACAAATTTTAAATTGTGTTTTACTCCAATTTGAAGTACATCAACCAAATCTTGAACTTGTAAATTATAAGGAATTCTTACAACTACAGTTTGTTCTTTTGCAGGATCTAATTTCGAAAGTAAATTAGTTTCCAAAGATTCAAATGGAGTTAATTCCTTATCGATATAAAATTGTTTATCTTCTGTAACCGATAGTGTTATTAACTGCTTGTTTGTTTTCTCATTTGATTCAGCCTTTGGAAGCGTCATTTTAATCACATTTGGATTAGCAAGTGTTGAAATGATAATGAAAAACAATAACAAGAAAAACATAATATCACTTAACGAAGAAGTAGCAATTTCGGCATTAAAACGTTTATTTCTTTTGATTGCCATTTGGACGTTGTATTATGTTAATAAATTCAAGTATATTTTTCTGAATATTCAATGCAAAATTGTCAATTTTACCATTTAGAAGGTGATAAGCTGCATAAGCAATAATACCAACAATAAGTCCAGCTCCACTACTAATCATTTTTTCATATAAACCTCCAGAGATGTTAGCAATTGAAATATTTTCTGTAATTGAAATGTTATAGAAAATTTTGATAACTCCAGAAATTGTTCCTACGAATCCTAGAGTAGGAGCGATACCACCTATTAAACCTAGGTGATTTAGTTTCTTTTCCATTTGAGCAATTTCTATATTAGAAACTTTTTCCATGTTAGATTCAATTTCAGAAATTGGTCTTCCAATTGTTAAAACACCTTCTTCAATAACATGAGAAGTTGCTGTATCATCTCTTCGCGCAGTAGAAATAGCTAAATCTAAATTTCCAGCAGCCAATTGATTTTTTACATCTAAAATCAAATTAGGATTGTTTTTAGCTACTTTATTAATATAGAAAGTTCGTTCAAATATTAAGTAAAATGTGTAAATTAATAATAATATAATTGGAATTAAAAAAACACCACCTTTTAAAATAAATTCAATTAGCGAAATTTCCTTTTCTGTTGTCATAGAATTAATAACACTACCAGCTGCCTGTGTTAGAGTATCGTTTTGAGCTTGTAAAACAAATCCAATCATAAAAATTTTTATTTAGTTTTTAATAAAAAAATGTTCCAATTTTGTAAAAGATTTCATTCCAAATAGGATGAATATAGAAAAATCAAATATAAAAAAATATTCCTACTAAAATCGTACGGATTTAAATCAATTTAAAAACTTTTATTATTAGTTTTATTATCTAAAATATCATAATTTTACTGATGAATTATCAAGAAACCATTGATTGGATGTTTAACCAACTTCCTATGTATCAAAAAATTGGTGCACAAGCATATAAAAAAGATTTAACAAATACACTTGCTCTAGCAAAACATTTAAATTTTCCTGAAACAAAATTTAGAAGCATTCATGTCGCAGGGACTAATGGAAAAGGTTCTTCATCTTCAATGATTGCGTCAATATTACAAGAAGCTGGATATAAAGTTGGATTATACACTTCACCTCATTTAAAAGATTTTCGCGAAAGAATTAAAATAAACGGAATTGAAATTTCGAAAGAATTTGTCATAAATTTTATTTCGACAAACAAAATATTCTTTGAAGAAAATCAACTCAGTTTTTTTGAAATGACAGTTGGATTAGCTTTTGAATATTTTGCCCAACTACAAGTTGACGTTGCAATTATCGAAGTTGGATTAGGAGGAAGACTTGACTCAACAAATATCATTACACCTTTGGTTTCTGTAATCACAAATATTGGTTTTGATCATGTTGCGATTTTAGGGAATTCATATCAAGAAATTGCTTTTGAAAAAGCTGGGATTATTAAACCTAATGTGCCTGTCGTAATAGGTCAATATAATAATGAAACAAAACCTGTTTTTATAAGCAAAGCTAACGAAACTCAAAGCAAAATTATATTTGCATCTGAATTAGATTTACCAGAAGTAACTTCGGATTTAAAAGGTAATTACCAACAATTTAATAAAAAAACAGTTCAAGCAACGATTCAGGTTTTACGTAAACATTTTAAAATAAGCGAAGAAAATGAAGTAAATGGTTTTAGAAATGTTGTTAAGAATACCAATCTGCAAGGTCGTTGGCAAGTTTTGAGTAAATCACCTTTAATTGTTGCTGATACAGCTCATAATAAAGATGGTTTAGAAATTGTTATGAATCAAATAACTGAACAAGATTTTAACAAATTACTATTTGTTTTTGGTGTTGTAAACGATAAAGATTTAGCTGAGATTTTACCTTTATTACCTTTGAATGCAAAATATTTTATTGCTAAGCCAGATGTTCCTCGTGGTTTAGAAGCTTCTGATTTAGGAAAAAAAATGGAAAAATTTGATTTGAATTTTGAGGTTTTCGATTCTATTCCTTTAGCTCTTGAAAAAGCAAAACTAGAAGCGAATTCTGATGATATGATTTATATTGGTGGTAGCACTTTTGTGGTTGCAGAAATTTTATAATATTTTTTTTATTTTTATTTGCAAAAACAAAAAAGCTTTTTATATTTGCTATGTTCTTCTTTTAAAGAAGTTAACGGGCGATTAGCTCAGCTGGTTCAGAGCACCTCGTTTACACCGAGGGGGTCAGGGGTTCGAATCCCTTATCGCCCACAAAAAAGACCTACATTTCAATGGATTTGTAGGTTTTTTTTTATTTCATTTTTAACATAAGACTATTGTTATTTATTAAATGATTTTGTTTATTTGACTATAATTTTATTTTTATAACAATAATGCTGTTTAAAATAAATAATACCACCAATTAAAACTATGAACAAAACCGTTATTGAAAATTTTGCTAGATTCAATGCCTCCTTATTGTATTTACCTACTTTTTTATTATTAGCAATTTTGTCTTTTTTGTATTCGAGAAATGCGCTAAATAATGAAGCTTATGTAAATTGCCAAAAGGATTTTTTTCTTTTTATGAATTCAGAATTAGCTGAATATCCTCGAACCTTATACAATTTAACACAACTTGGAGATGCATTAATCATCATGTCATTTTTAACTATTTTTATAGTTTACGCTCCAAAAATGTGGGAGTCATTAATAACTTCTTCAATAGTATCAGCTCTTATAGTTTGTGTATTAAAACCATTATTTGGTATTCAACGTCCTGCTGCTGCTTTTGGTACTGAACATTTACATATAATAGGTAGAAAATTAATGGGAAGTAATAGTTTTCCTTCGGGACATTCTGTAACTGTTTTTACCGTATTAACAATTGTTTTGATTGCATTTATGCCGAAAAAAATCAAATATCAAATCATTTGGTCCATTACTATTTTTTCTTTTGGTATCGTTTTAATATTAACTAGAATAGGAGTAGGAGCTCATCATCCATTAGATATTACTGTAGGTGCAATTGTTGGATATGTTTCTGCAATTATTGGATTAACGATTAATAAGAAATATAATATCTGGGGATGGATTGGTCAAAAAAAGTTTTATCCCGTTTTTATTTTCATTTTTCTAGTTTGCAGTATTATAATGGTGTTTAAAATTTATGAAGCTAATCTGATTATCTTTTATTTTGCACTATTAAGCTTATTAATTTCTCTTTTTGTAATTACCAATCTTTATGTTAAAAAGTAGTTTTAAACTATCTAAATTTGTTTTGCTTATATGCTTGATGAATTTTTTATTCTTTCATTATCCTTTTTTCAAATATATATTTTCAAATGTAGATTACACTTCATTTAGTGGAGCTTTGCTATGTTTTAGCATGCTAATATTAGTTGTTCTAGCAAATTATTTCTTTTTTTATTTACTTTTTTTTGTTTCAAAAATTATTGGTAAATTTTTTACAATTTTATTTTTCTTAATCAACTCGATAGCGGTTTATTTTATTAATTCTTATAGTGTAATTATTGATGAAAGTATGATTGGAAATATTCTAAATACCAATTTTGACGAATCAAGTAGTTTCTTTTCATTCAAATTAATTATTTATTTAGTTTGTTTTGGCATCCTACCGAGTATTTTCATTTTTAAGGCAAAAATTGAAAAGATAACATTAAAAAAATTCCTAATCAATTCGGGAATAAATCTTGGGTTAATACTTTTAATTGTAGTCGCTAACGCTTCGAATGTTTTGTGGATTGATAAAAACTCAAAAGTAGTTGGAGGATTGGCAATGCCATGGTCATATGCTGTAAATACACCTTTATACTATATTCATCAAGCTAAAAAAAATCAAAAAGAAATATTACTTCCTGATGCTAAAATCACGAATAATGAAAAAAGTGTAGTTGTATTAGTAATCGGAGAATCTGCACGTAGCGAGAATTTTTCATTGTATGGTTATTCAAAAAATACCAATCCTTTACTTTCTCAAACTGAAAATGTATTTAGTTTTAATGCAACTTCTTGTGCAACATATACAACCGCTGGAGTTAAATGTATATTAGAACATGAAAACACTTCTGATTTATATGAAATTCTTCCAAATTATTTAAATCGAAATGATGTTGAAGTTATTTGGAGAACAACAAATTGGGGTGAACCTCCAGTACATATTCAAAATTATAAAAAACGCGAAGATTTGTTCGTTAATTGTAAAGGTGTTGGTTGTGACTACGATGAAGTTTTATTGAATGGATTAAAAGATGAAATCTTAAATGCTAAAAAAAATAAAATTCTTATTGTTTTACATACAAGTACAAGTCACGGACCAACTTACAGTAAAAAATATCCACCTGAATTCGAAGTTTTTAAACCTGTGTGTAATTCTGTTGAAGTGGCTAACTGTTCACAAAATGAGTTAATAAATGCTTATGACAATACTATTATTTATACAGATTATATCCTTTACAATGTAATTGAAACACTAAAGGAATTTCCTGAATATAAAAGTTCAATGATTTATGTTTCAGATCACGGTGAATCTTTAGGAGAAAAAAACTTATATATGCATGGTGTTCCAATGAGTTTGGCACCGAAACAACAATATGAAATTCCGTTTATAGTTTGGGTTTCAGATGGTTCAAAAGAATTGAAGAAAAATAATGCTTTGACACAAAACCATGTTTTTCATTCAGTCTTGAATTTCTTAAGTGTTGATAGTCCAATTTATAAAGAAGAAATGAATATCTACAAATAACAAAAAAGCAATCTCAAATAAAATGTAGATTGCTTTTTTGTTTCTTTAAATTAAATTAAATTTTGAAATTGCATCTGAAATTATATCAGAATGATCAAATGCAGTAGGAGGTAAGTTTTTGATATTAAACCATTTAAATTCTTTTGCGTCATCTGCAGCTTTAGCAACCACGGAATTTTCTATTCTAGAAAAATAAGCTACACTTACAACATGACTTCTTGGGTCTCTAAACGGTTTACCATAAGCGCCAATTTGAAAAACTTCGTCAACCTTAACACATGTTTCTTCTAATAATTCACGTTTCGCAGCAGTTTCTAAATCTTCGTTTTCATCTACAAAGCCACCTGGAAGTGCCCAACAATCCATAAAAGGATTTTTTAATCGTTTAATTAAGAGAATTTCGATATTGTTATCAATCTCCCGAACAACAACATTATCAACCGTTACAAATATCTTTGAAATATACATTTTAAATATTTTTATATTGAGAATATAATACAAATATAATAGCAAACACAGCCATAATAATTCCAAAAATATTCTTTTTTGACAATTTTTCTTTAAATAAAAAAACTCCCAAAATGGTTGCAAATGAAATAACTCCAAAATTCATTACAGCAAAAACCGTTGATGGATTATCACTATAAATTTTGTGAGCTTTTAAATAAAAATAGATATTTGAAAAATTCAAAAGTCCCAATAGAATTCCATAGAAATAAACAGACTTATTGATTTTATATTCTTTTTTCTTAAACAAGAGTGACATTAACAATGAAATTATAAAACAACCTGTAAAAATGAAAAATAAATAAGTTGTGTATGGATGCGTTTTTTGCAATGCAATTTGTTTAAAAAGTATATCAATAATACCATACCCCAAAAAAACCAATGCTAAAAAAATTGAATTGTTTTGAACAGTTTTATCATTTTTATATAACATTAAAATTACAGAACCAAATCCTAAAATTATTCCAATCCATTTAAATAACGAAATAGATTCGCCAAATATTAAAAAAGACGCAGAAATTGGAATGATTAAAGAGATTCTTTGTGCAATATCAGTTTTGATAATTCCTGATTTATTGATTGACAAATTTAAAATAAAAAATATTGTAGGCATCAAAATCATCAAAGGAAAAACTATTTTATAGTTTAAATGAATACTTGAAATATTTACATCAAAAAGACTGTAAGATAGTATAATTGCAATAAGATAATTAAAACTAATCATTATAAAACCTTCATTGAAATTAGGTTTTATTTTTTTGAATAAAATACCAACGAATACGCTAGAGAAGATACTTATAAATAGAAAAATCATTTTAATAGAATTTAATGAAGCAAAAGTATAGTAGTTATTTGTAAATATAAAATAATTTCTATTTTACATAATATATATTATAAGTCATAATATTTATAAAAATTAATCTTTAAAAAATTATGCTATAAATTATAATAAACATATTTTTGCAACAAATTGATATAAATAGATACACAGTGGAAAATTCAAATGCACAAAAGTTAATTAAACAAATTCAAGGTGAAATTATTTCGAACGGTATTGATGTAAACACAATCGTTCCTGAGTTAAAAAAACTTAGAGAATTTGCTTTGTTAGAAGAAAATCCTGTTGTAGTTAAGGCTTTGCGTTTAGCTTACGAACACATTGAAAAGAATAATGATTTCTTAATTCAAATTCCTTCAGATGAACCTGTTGATGAAAATGAAATAAATGAATTTGGTTCGACTAATACAGAAAGTTTAAACTATTTATTGTCATTGATGTTAGACTTGCAAAACAAACATAACATTTTAGATTTAAAAGAATTTAATAAATTAATGCTTGAGTTTTAGTTAACTACTAAAGCTCTTTTTTAGTATAATGAAAAAACTTTTCAAAATAATAGCATATCTAGAAGGAATCTCTTATTTATGCTTGTTTTTTAACATGTTTGTAATTAAAAACATGAATCTTGTTTTGTACAAACAAATACTTTTTCCATTAGGTATGGCTCATGGATTGTTATTTGTACTGTATGTCGTAATGGCTATATTTTTGGCGATTGAATTGAAATGGTCATTGAAAAAAGCATTATTGATATTAGTTGCTTCTATTCTACCCTTCGGGACTTTTTACTCTGAAAAAAACTGGGTAGAACAAATGAAGTAAGAAAAAATAATTAAACAGTTGCTTTTTCTAAATATTTACTTATTTTTGCCATATTATTCTATATTTGAGTAATAAAAACAAAAATCTAAATAATTTAAAAAAGTATTTATGAAAAAATTATTATTACCATTACTAACTTTATTTATTGCAAATAATTCAGTTACAGCTCAAACCTCAGAATTTAACAAATGGTCAGTTGAATTAAATGGTGGAGCGAACAAAGCATTACATAATTGGGGTGAAGGTTATAGTGCTCCTTATAATTTTTTACATGCTGATGCGGGGGTCCGTTTCATGATTAACAGTAAATTTGGATTAAAAGCAAGTTTCGGTTACGATAATCTAAAAAACGGTGATAGTTCAAAATCATTTAAAACTGACATCTACAGATATAATTTAGAAGGTGTTATAAACGTTGGTAGAGTTTTATCGTTTGAAGAGTGGACTAATACAATTGGTATTTTATTACATGCAGGAGCTGGATATACTACTTTTAATTTCGGTAATTTCCCAGACAGAAATGATGATGCTGTAAACATTATGGTTGGTTTAACTCCTCAAATTCGTTTAAGTAATAGAATTGCCTTGACTCTTGATGTAACTGCAATCAACAACTTTAAACAAAAATATACTTGGGATGGTTCTGTTAGACCAAACGATGACTTAAAAGCCTCAGGTACTGTTGAAGTTGATGGTGAAAAAGGATCTGTAAACATTTCTGTGCCTGACCCTTCTAAAAAATTCTTAAAACATTTAAATCCAATTTTAAATACATCAGTAGGTGTTACTTTTTATTTAGGAAACAAACCTACTCATGCAGATTGGTATGTTAACAAAAAAGATAACACGGAGATTGTTGAAATGCAAAATGAATTAGAAGAAATTCAAAACAAATACAATGCTCTTGAAGAAAAATTAAGAGATTCTGATAATGATGGAACTCCAGATTATTTAGACAATTGTATTAGTGTTCCTGGTCCGATTGAAAACAGAGGTTGTCCTTGGCCAGATAGAGACAATGATGGCACACCTGACCATTTAGATGAATGTCCAGATGTAGCAGGTCCTAAATCAAATCACGGATGTCCTCAAATGGAGAAAAAAGATATCGATGTATTAAATGGTTATGCTAAAACAATTTTATTTAATACAAATCAGTCTACTTTTCAAACCCAATCTTATATTGTTCTTGACGGAATTGTTAAAAAGATGAAAGAATTTCCAAATTCTAAATTCAATATTAATGGATATACTGATAGTACAGGTAACTCAAGTATAAATCTACCTTTGTCTGACGCAAGAGCTAATGCTGTTAGAGATTATTTGATTAAAAATGGAATTAAATCTGATAGATTGACTGCGAAAGGATTTGGTTCTGCAGATCCAATTGATTCTAACAAAACAGTAGCAGGAAGAGCTAATAACCGTAGAACAGAAATTGTTTTAATAAAATAAATGATATTAAAAACGTGAAATTAAATATTTCACGTTTTTTTTATCTATTAACTTGATAATTTTTTTTGCGATTTAGTATTGAAAAATATAGGAGTTTTAATTTCTTATATTAGTTTATCAATATTCTTGAATAAATCTGTTATTAATCATAATTGTAATTTTTATTAAAATTAAACTTGATTATTCATTATATTTGTTGGAGATAGTAATCTATAGCATGGAAACAGTTTTAGACACAAATAAACCAACGCAAAATAAACCAAAATGGTTACGCGTTAAATTACCTACCGGAAAAAAGTATACTGAACTTAGAGGGTTAGTAGATAAATATAAATTAAATACTATTTGTACTTCAGGAAGTTGTCCAAATATGGGTGAATGTTGGGGCGAAGGAACTGCAACATTTATGATATTAGGAAATATTTGTACACGTTCTTGTGGTTTTTGTGGTGTAAAAACTGGTCGTCCAGAAACAGTTGATTGGGATGAACCTGAAAAAGTTGCTCGTTCAATAAAAATTATGAATATTAAGCATGCTGTCTTAACTAGTGTTGACAGAGATGATTTGAAAGATGGTGGATCTATCATTTGGGCCGAAACAATCAAAGCCGTTCGAAGAATGAACCCTACCACTACTCTAGAAACTCTAATTCCTGATTTTCAAGGGATAGAAAGAAACATAGATCGTATTTTAGAAGTTAATCCAGAAGTTATTTCTCATAATATGGAAACCGTTCGTCGTTTAACACGCGAAGTTCGCATTCAAGCAAAATATGATCGTAGCTTAGAAGTTTTACGTTATTTAAAAGCAAACGGTGCCAATCGTACAAAAACTGGAATTATGCTTGGTTTAGGTGAAACTGAAGAAGAAGTAATTCAAACAATGCATGATCTAAAAGCTGTAAATTTGGATGTTCTAACAATTGGACAATACTTACAACCAAGTAAAAAACATTTACCTGTTAAAGAATTTATTACTCCAGAACAATTCAAAAAATATGAACAAATCGGATTAGAACTTGGGTTCAGACATGTTGAAAGTGGAGCTTTAGTTCGTTCATCTTACAAAGCTCAAAAACATATTTTATAATAACTTTGGTCGTTCTATATGAACGACCTCATTTTTTTGGCTAATGAAAACAAGAATTGCAATTAATGGATTCGGAAGAATTGGTAGAAATTTGTTCCGTTTATTGATTAACCATCCTACAATAGAAGTTGTAGCTATTAATGATTTAGCTGATAACAAGACGATGGCTCATTTATTAAAATATGATAGTATTCATGGTAAATTATCTGAAGATGTTATTTTTGACGAAAATCATATTATAGTTGACAACCATAAAGTTGTGTTTTTTCATGAAAAAGAAATTTCAAAAATAAATTGGAAAGATTTAAAAATTGATATTGTTATTGAAAGTACAGGAAAACATAAAACTACAGAATTACTTCAAAATCATATTAATAATGGTGCAAAAAAAGTTATACTTTCAGTTTCACCAGAAGATAATTTAATCAAAACTGTCGTTCTAGGTGTTAACGATTCTATTTTAGATGGAAGTGAATTAATTGTTTCAAATGCTACTTGTACAACAAATAATGCAGCTCCAATGATAAAAATTATAAAAGAACTTTGCGGTTTAGACAAAGCTTTTATAACAACTGTTCACTCCTACACTACTGATCAAAGTTTACATGATCAACCTCATAAAGATTTAAGAAGAGCAAGAGCTGCAGCCCAATCGATGATCCCAACAACAACTGGAGCTGCTAAAGCATTAACTAAAATTTTTCCTGAATATGAAGGTCGAATTGGTGGAGGTGGTATTCGTGTGCCTGTTCCAGATGGATCACTAACTGACATCACTTGTTATGTAAATAGAGATATTACTGTTGATGAAATCAATGAAGCATTTAAAAAAGCTTCCGAAAATGAGCTAAAAGGAATTTTGGAATATACAGAAGATCCAATTGTTTCAATTGACGTTGTTGGAAATTCTCATTCTTGTCTTTTTGATGCTCAATTAACTTCTGTACTGGATCGTATGGTTAAAATTGTTGGTTGGTATGACAATGAAATTGGATATTCATCTAGAATAATAGATTTAATAGAAAAGATAACTAATTAAAAATCAGAAAAATTACAATACCCTCAAAAAGTCAGAGATTATTTGGGGGGGTATTTTGATGGAAAGAAAAGTAAGATTCGATTTAGCATTTAAGCTGAATTGTGTAAAAGAAGCATTAAAAGATCATAGATCCGTAAACTTTATTTCATCTCGAGAAGAGTTTGATGAAAGTAGTTAATAATTCGAATTAATTAATATTTATCTACCTGATACAAGTGCAAACTTTACTAAGTTTTTTTTTCTACAAGGTTTTCAAAACCTTGTAGGTATACGATTTTATTTGATTTTGAAGTTCAAATACTTGAGTATATAATATTTAATTATGTTTTTAATTCATTTTATCTTGATGAAGCATTATATGAAGTTTTTCAAGAGTTTGTTAAGGTTATAATAGAACTATTTTAGTTCATTATCCTTTTCTTTTTCTTTAAAAGCACTAAAGAAACAAAGTGCTCTGACGCAGTATTTTAACGATCTACTACGAATTATTTCTAAAAACAACATTAGATTTTTCGTCCTTGTTTCATGTGCTAAATTTAAGATTTTAGTCTTAACTTCAACTGAACGCTAAGTTAGTATATCCAATCTATAGATTCAAAAACCTTATCGATGATACCAACAGGATGTGTCTTGGGAATTAAATCATCAAACGAATAATGTAAAAGTATGGTCTGATTCTGATTGTAATGTTGGAATTTCATAACTAAAATCTTTGAAAACCTCAATAATTTTAAGGTTTTTGTCTAATTTTTGAACGAGAAAAACTGCCTCGTTATGAGACAGTTTTTTATTATTTCCTAAATATGTATGTTACTATTTAAACTTTTAAGTTTTTGAACAAAATCTTCTTTTAAATGTTCGATTTCAAAAGTTCCTTTTTTATCTCCACTCAAAACAATTACACCTTTTGCAGTTAGTTCAATTGAATCTATCAAATCGATATTAATGAATAAAACATCACTAATTTCTTTGGGTTTAGCTGGATAAAAAACCATACGTTTATTAGTTAACATCAAATCGCCTTCTTGATTTTTTTCATCTTTTACATTAGCAATAAAAATTGCTTTTTCATCTGGTTGAAAGCTATTTTGAAAAGCTTCAAATATGTGTTCCATTATTTTTCTTTATTAACTGGTGGTTCGTGACTATCACTTTGTTCTTCTCTTCTATTTTCTTGAAATTTTAGAAAATCAACACCGTAATCATCATCCGGAATTTGTTCTTCTTTTTTCTTATTATTTTGTTCTAAAGCTTTTTCTTTTGCACGCTTATCTGCACGAATCATAATTTTACGAATTAATTCTTTGAAAGTATCAAAACCGACTTCGTAAGTTAAACCAACACCTTGTGTATAACCAATTCCTTCACCAATATAGTTGATGTCGTTTTCTCGATTAAATACTCGACCGCGTAAAGTTCCATCTTCGTTTAATAATAACTGAATTTCAACATCACCAATAATAACATTGTCTTCAGCTCCACCAACAGGAACTCCAAGTTTACCATTTACAAAAATACGATCACTAATTTGAGTTTGAAGGGTTACACCAACTCGAGCTGCATCGTCATCTGCTAATGGATTACGAGCACTTTGAGAATAAGTCATTCCAATCTTAACTTTACTATCTTCATCTGAAAATAAATCATCAAACAAACTACTAGCTCGTTCAAATAAACTTCCGTAAACCACAGACGTATCCGTATTCGAAGTAATAAATCCACCAGTTGCTAATAAAGCCATAGCTTGTGTTTCTCTAGTATCTTTATCAGCTAATTTGTATTCAATTTCAGATTTAATAGTTGAGCTAATATTTGGGAAATTAATCTCAAAATCAATATTTGGATTGCTTAAGTTTCCAGTAAGAACAATGGCTACATCGGTATCAATTTTTCTATTAATTGCCGAATTTTCAATAATAATTGCAGGATTTGCTTGAGTTTTATAAATCGCACTCAAATCTAAAGCCGCATTTAGTGGATCACCATCCCAACGAATGGTTCCGTATTTTTTAACCGTAAACTTTTTATCAATTAGAACACCGTATTTAAAATTATAATAGCCTTCATATACTTGAAAATCTCCCCACATATTAAAACTTCCCAAAGTATTAATTTGCATCGTAATGAAACCAGCACCTTTTCCTTTCATTGCATGACCGGTAACTGGATCTAATATAATTTCTATTTCAGCATCCGGAGTTATTTCAAATTCAAAATCTAATTGAATACCACCAAATTGATTTATGCTATTTTGTTCTACAATACCAAGTTCTCGGTTTCGTTTTTCTTCAGGAGAAAGAAAATGAATGAAATTATTATCTCCAACTCCACTAGAATCACCTAACGGAATCTTGATTGCAGTTCCTTTTTCGGATTTAGCTTCGATTTTTATATGTAAAGCTTCGGCTGGTCCAACAATAGTAGCAAAACCATCTATAAAAGCTTTTCCATAATACGGTGTTCCTTCAATATACTTGGTATCTAATGCTAATAAATTATTTGAACTCAAGCGCACATTCAAATTCCAATCTTGAAAACCTTTATGTGCAATGGTTCCGTTTACAACCCCTTTTGTTTGATATTTAGAATCAATGATATTTGCATTTCGTAATATGAATTTAGATTCCGTGACATCTAAAGTTGTATTTTCTTCAAAAAGATAATCCACACCTGTAAAAACAGGACGCATTCCCGAATTTTTAAGATATAAACGTCCATCAATAACTGGTTTTTTATGTGTTCCTTTTATAGCTACACGACCAGAAGCATCTCCACGAACATCGGCCATAATACTAGACAATAATGGAGCAATTGATTTTAAATCAAAATCTACAAAACCAGCCTCTAAATCTAAATTACTTGTGTTTTTTAATACATTGATATTTCCATTTAGAAAGAAACTTTCCACGTTTTCATTTTCAATTGTTGAATGGACTTTAAAATTTCGTAAAGACTCATCACCTTTTACATCAAAACTAAATAAACCTAAAAGAATATCGTTTACTGTTAAATTATCTATCGTTAAATGTGAAGTTGGTTTAAAAACTTTATTTTCTTGTATAAAAGAAATATTTCCGTTTACTAAACCTGCAAAACTAAGATTATTTAAATCAGGTGTCACTTTAGCTAAATCAACTTTGTCAAAAGTTAAATTCAAATCTTTATACGTTGAATCTCGCATAACGCCATTTAACTTAACCATCTGTTCGTTATGAGATAATGAAATTTCTTCTACATTAAAATCTGTCAGTTTTTTATTAAATACAATTCGATTTGACGAATCGTCTTTTTCATTCAAATACCATAATGAATTTTTGAAGTTAACTTCAGATTTTTGTAATCCAACTATTGATTTATTTCCTTCATCAATCGTATAATACAAGTTTAAATTATAATAATCTTTTGCTTCTTTACCTCCTTTAAATTCAGTACGAGCAAATAAAGTATCATTCTGAGTTATGTTTAAGAAATTAAAATCTGTAATATCATAATTTGGAATCTGAATAGAATCAATAGTTATATATGTATTAAATAATGGGTTTTTATTATCAATTGTTACATCAATTGTTTTTAGCGAATTCTTAGCAAAGTTTACAAAAGGAGAATTTAAATTGAATTTAAACTCACCATCATCAGCATTGATATTACCTTTGACTTTTGTGTTTTCACTTATTTCAATATTAGGTACAAAAATTTCTACAATTTTACTGTTAATATCAAAATCAAATTCCATGAATTGACCTTCATTTAACTTGTTCGGTTTGTAATTGGTGTAAATACTTCCTAGAGCATTTTCAATAATATCTTTTACTTGTTTTAATTGATATTTTCCACGTACATAACCATTTAAAATATCAGGTGAATTCATTTCAATCGTGCGAACACCTTCATCATCAAATGAAGATTTTAGTTCAAAGTTATCAAAGTAAAATTCTTCTTGTGAATTTTGATAAAAAGCATTTTCTACCTGAAGCGTTCCTGCAAAATCATCAACTGAATTTCCAGTTGCATTTAAAACAATGTTTCCTTTAAATTCTGAAATTGAATCTTTAACTAATTTTAGAGCATGTAAATCGATATGTTCTACATCTAGTTTAAAATCATAGGCTTTTGCTTTTTCACTGAAATCGATTGTTCCATCAAAATCAACTAAAGCATTTGCATCTTTACTAATCAAAGAACCTTGATATTGTGGCCATTTTAAATTTCCATCAATACTAATATTTTTAAAAAAATAATTATTAAAAGCAAATGATTCGATGTCTCCACTGACATTAGTATCTAAACTTTCAGCATCAAAACCTTTTCCATCTACAATTAAATTCAATGTAGTAGAACCTATATTTTGTTGTGATATTAAATTTCCAATATTAAAATTCTCAAGATTAATTTCTCCAAAATATGTAGCTAATTTTGGTTGATTTAATTTCTCCATTGAAATTTTAGCAACAGCTTTCCCTAAATTAGAAATCGCTTTGAAGTCAGCATCTAAAGTAAAATTTGAATATTGAATGGTTCCGTTTAAATCAATCATTCCAAGTGCGGTCAATTGATCCGGAAGTGATTTACCTAAAACATTCGGAAGTAAAGAAACTGCGTTTTCACGAGAAATGTATAATCTATCAAGTTGAGTAGAAATTTTAAATTCTTTTTCTTTATCTAACAAATTAATTAATTCAAAATTACCTCGAATTTGCGAATTTAAATTGTCCGTCAAATTTGTATTTGATAATTTGAAATTATTTAAAGTTCCTTTCAATTTAGTTTTTAAGTACAATTTCTTGTCTTTACCAAATTCACTATAAAAATTATGAAGTTCGTTAGTAGCTAAAATTGATTTTTCAATATCAATTTCAAGATTTACTTTGTCAACAAAATATTTCAAATCACCTACTTCATAATTCATTTGTATTGAACCTTTCAATTCTGATTCTTTTGTTTCAAGATTTAAATTAGCAATTTGCATCGATGTTTTGGTCATCGAAAAATCAGTTTTTAAATCTTTTACTTGAAAACCATGATGATCATCAAAAGCCAAATTGGTAATATTTGCAGAAATATTTGGACCTTTAATTAATAGATTATCTAAAGCCCCGTTTAAATTTGTAAAATCTAAGCTTTTAGGATTTTTATTATTATCGTCAGTAATACTAAAACTTCCATTCTTAACTTCAATGTGATTAATTTTCATTAAGAATTTACCTGAACCTGGTTTTCCATCATCAAAAACTGCAATGAATTTATCAAGATTTGATAATGTATCACCTTTGTAAGTATGGATATGAAAATCTAATTGCTCTACTTTTGTAGAGCCAAAAAATAATTGACCGTTTATCAGTTTTTTGAAATCTAAAATATTTGTATGTAATTTTCCAATATCTCCAAGTGTATTCTCGTGATCATCATTTACAGAAACGTTTTTTAAAATTACATTTCCATCAATTCGAATTGCGACCATTCCGATTGAAGTATTCAAATTAAACGCTTCGTTTATCTTTTTTGATGCAAATTGAGCTATCGCTGTTTGTACTACAGGCGTGGTCAAAGCTACTGATACAGCAATGATTAGCAACAAAATTACTAACAGAATTCGAAATAGTATTTTAGAAAATTTTTTGATAGTCGTAATTGTTTTAAATTTGCTTTTGGAAATTGTATTTTTAATAAACAAAAATATAGAATTTCAATCAAAATCTGCTATCAAAAAGCAGTAAACTTTTAATGAAAAAATGAAAAATCAAGATACTTATATTTTGGCAATTGAAAGTTCTTGTGACGATACTGGAGCTGCTGTTTTATTAAACAATAAAGTCATATCAAATGTTGTTGCAAGACAAGAAATACATGAACAATATGGAGGTGTAATTCCTGAATTAGCTTCAAGAGCACATCAACAAAACATTGTTCCAACGATTGATGTTGCATTGAAAAAAGCAAATATCACAAAAGAACAGCTTAGTGCAATTGCTTTTACTCAAGGTCCTGGATTAATGGGGTCGTTATTGGTTGGTGGATCTTTTGCTAAATCTTTGTCAATGGCTTTAGATATTCCTTTAATTGCTGTGAATCACATGCATGCGCATATTTTGGCTCATTTTATCGATGAAGCTGGATTTGAAAAACCTACGTTTCCTTTTTTAGCTTTGACGATTAGTGGTGGACATACTCAGATTGTTAAAGTAAATTCATTTTTTGATCTTGAAATTCTTGGCGAAACTACTGATGATGCTGTTGGAGAAGCTTTTGATAAAACCGCTAAAATTCTTGGTTTTCCTTATCCAGGCGGACCTTTAATAGATAAATTTGCCAAAAAAGGAAATCCAAAAGCATATGCATTTACAAAACCAAAAGTACCTGGATTAAACTTCAGTTTCAGTGGATTAAAAACACAAATTATGTATTTTATACAGAAAAATGTAGCCTTAAATCCAAATTTTATTGAAGAAAATAAAGCTGATATTTGCGCTTCTGTTCAATATACCATCATCAATATTTTAATGGATAAATTGAAAATGGCGGTTTCAGAAACAGGTATTAGTCAAATTGCAATCGGTGGTGGAGTTTCCGCAAATTCAGGGATTAGACAAACCTTGAAAGATGCTGAACTAAAATACGGTTGGAAAACGTTTATTCCTAAATTTGAATACACAACAGATAATGCTGCTATGATTGGAATTGTAGGTTATCACAAATATTTAGAACAACATTTTAGTGATAGTACAACTGTTTCTAAAGCAAGAATAGAATTTTAATTATGCAATTATTTTACACTTCTGATATAAATATCGAATCCGAAACTTACTTTTTTGACAAAGAAGAAAGTAAACACATAGTTAAAGTTTTACGTAAGAAAGAAGGAGATATTTTATATGTAACCAATGGTTTAGGTTTTTTATTTAAAACAGAAATAACAGTTGTTTCTGAAAAAAAATGCACGATTAGAATTATTGAGCATGAACAAAAAGAAAACCTTCCGTTTTACATTCATTTAGCTGTTGCTCCAACAAAAATGAACGACCGTTTTGAATGGTTTCTTGAAAAAGCAACCGAAATTGGAATTCAAGAAATCACACCAATTATCTGCGATCATTCTGAAAGAAAAATTTTTAAAACCGACCGATTTGAGAAAATTGTGCTTTCGGCTATGAAACAATCGAATCAATTTTTTCTTCCAAAATTAAACGAGCCAAAAACGTTTAAAGAATTCATGAATTTAAACCATGATGGAAATTTGTACATTGCACATTGCGAAGAAACAGAAAAGAATGATTTACACAAAAACATTCCAATAAACGAAAAATACACCTTGTTAATTGGACCTGAAGGAGATTTTTCAACCAAAGAAATCGAAACAGCAATCAATAATAAATTTAAACCTGTAGCTTTAGGAAATACACGTTTAAGAACAGAAACTGCAGCTGTTGTGGCTTGTCATACTTTTGTTTTAGCAAATTCGTAAATTATGGATGTTTCGTTTTTACTAAAGCCCGAAATTCAAGAATTTATAAATAATAATCTGACTTCGGATATTCAAAAATTAGCTTTGAAAAAAAATCCGTTTCCAGATTTTGATTGGAAAACAATTATCAATCAAATTCACGCCAAACAAAAAGCACAACATAAATTACCTACTTGGTTTAACACTAAAAACGTACTATTTCCTTCTGTTTTATCCATCGAACAAACATCGTCTGAACCTTTAGCAAAATTCAAATCAAGTCTAATTTCAGGTAAAAAATTAATCGATTTAACTGGAGGATTTGGAATTGATTGTTATTATTTTTCGAAACATTTTACGAAAGTTGTTCATTGTGAATTTAACAAAGAACTTTCAAATATTGTAGCTTCGAACATAACTGCATTTGGAATTCAAAATATAAAAACATCTAAAGGTGATTCTTTAGAAACTTTACAGCAATTAAACGAATATTTCGATTGGATTTATATTGACCCAGCTCGTCGAAGTGATTCCAAACAAAAAGTTTTTTTATTAAAAGATTGTACGCCAAATGTTCCAGAAAATTTAACGGAATATTTTAAATTTACGAATCGTATTTTAATTAAAACAGCTCCAATTTTAGATATTTCTGCTGGAATACAAGAGCTTGAATTTGTAAAAAAGATTTACATCATAAGTTTAGAAAATGAAGTTAAAGAGTTACTTTGGATTTTAGAAAAAGATTTTAAAAATCAGATTGAACTTGAAGCGGTAAACATCGATAAAAACGGAAATGAAATTCGATTTTCATCACAAATTGAAGACGATTTATTTTGTGATATTGATGAACCGATGCAATATTTGTATGAACCTTTTAGTTCGGTTATGAAAACTGGAAATTTCAATAAAATTGCGAATTATTATAAAGTTTCTAAATTACATCAGCATTCACATCTGTACACAAATAACGAATTAATTGATTTTCCTGGTCGAAAATTTGAAATTGAAAACGTACTTCCGTATCAGAAAAAAGAAATGAAAACGTTTTTCGAAAATCAAAAATGTAATATTACTATACGTAATTTTCCAATTTCGGTAGAAGAAATCAGAAAAAAATGGAAAATTAAAGATGGTGGCTCAAAATTTGCGTTCTTTACAACCAACAATAAAAACGAAAAAATAGTAATCGTTTGTAATAAAATATAACTATGAAAAAAGCATTACTTTTCCTTTTATTAGGAACTTTTATGAATGTTCAAGCTCAGAATAAAAAATGTTCGATTGATTACGAAATTAAAAACGATTCTGTTGATTTAATTAAACTTAATGATCAATTGATTTTTGAAAAAAACTTTTCAGAAAAAACAGAAAGTATTTTATTTTCATTGGTAAGAAATTCTCAAGAAAATGTATTGCAATTTCAATGGTTAGAAAAAAGTAAAGAATTTACAATTAATCGTTGTTTTGACCCAAATTCAACAATTCGAATCGATTTGATTAACGCTGATTTTGTTGAACTTAAATTGTACGATAATGAAATTTGTGCGCAATTGGTTTATGATGATGTAGCTAAAAATAATATTCGCGTTTTAAATACTTATTTTAATATAGAACCCGAAGATTTGCAAAAATTAACGAGTTCTAAAATGTCTCTTTTAACAGTAAATTACGCGACCGGAAAAGAATATTATAATATTAAAGACGTATTGATTTCAGAAAATTCGAAAACAGAGACCAAACCCGCTTTCTTTTTCATTAACGAAATTCCTTGCTTAACTAAATAATTTAAACGCTCAATAAAACATAAAAATGTTGTATCAACCAATTTTTAACGAATTTTACGAACTTGTAAAAGACAGTATTTCTAAAGGAACATTTGCTAAACTAACCCTAGCAAAAACCATGGGTGACACCGAGATTAAAAACGTTTTTGTAAAATTAAATATTTTAGAAAATAACACTTACAATTTTGCTTTTCTAACGAGATATAAAACGGAAGAAATAGAAAGTAATCATTCGGTAGAAGAAGCTTTTGTTGTATTGAGTTCGTATATCAAAAATCCATTTTTAACTGCTTTGTTATTTACAACAGATAACGACGTTACTTTTAAAGTAAATAAAAAGAATGTTGGTTCGATAATTTATCAGAATCCAACTTTTAAAAACGTTTCTCCGGTAATGCAAGAAATGATTGATAAGAAAACAATATAAAAAAACTCGATTCAGCTGAATCGAGTTTTTTAATGTTATTATACTGTGTACATTTTTGCACGTAATTCTTTAATTTTTGGATCTTCTAAATAATCGTCAAATGACATATAACGATCAATAACTCCATTTGGTGTTAATTCGACAATTCTGTTTCCAACAGTTTGCGCAAACTCGTGATCGTGAGTTGTTAATAAAACAGAACCTTTAAAGTTTTTCAATGAGTTATTGAA
Source organism: Flavobacterium sp. I3-2 (assembly GCF_013389595.1). NCBI lineage: Bacteria > Pseudomonadati > Bacteroidota > Flavobacteriia > Flavobacteriales > Flavobacteriaceae > Flavobacterium > Flavobacterium sp. I3-2. Next base: position 2,702,775 of record NZ_CP058306.1, on the reverse strand, counting down.
AGCAGTTATCGATTCAAGATCTAAGTGACTTGTTGGTTCGTCTAACATTAAAACGTTAGCTCTAAGCATCATCATACGAGAAACCATACAACGAACTTTTTCTCCACCAGAAAGTACAGAACCTTTTTTCAAAGCTTCTTCACCAGAGAAAATCATTTTACCTAAAAATCCACGAACATAAACTTCGTCTCTTTCTTCTTCAGTTTTAGCCCATTGACGTAACCAATCTACTAAAGTTAAATTCTCAGTAAAGAATGCATGATTATCTGAAGGTAAATAAGATTGATTTGTTGTAATTCCCCATTCAAATGTTCCAGCATCTTGTTTTAAATTATTATTTAAAATCTCATAAAATGCAGTAGTTGCACGAGAATCTTTAGAGAAAATAATTACTTTATCTCCTTTATTCATATTTAAATCCACATTTTTAAAAAGCACTTCGCCTTCCACAGATGCAGCTAAATTAACAACATTTAAAATTTGATCTCCAGCTTCGCGCTCTTGTTCAAAAATGATTGCAGGATATCTTCTTGAAGAAGGTTTGATATCATTTACATTTAATTTTTCAATCATTTTTTTACGAGAAGTTGCTTGTTTTGATTTTGCAACGTTTGCTGAGAAACGACGAATAAATTCTTCTAATTCAGCTTTTTTCTCTTCTGCTTTTTTATTCTGTTGCGCACGTTGTTTAGCAGCTAATTGAGAAGATTCATACCAGAATGTATAATTTCCTGAATAGTGATTAATTTTACCAAAATCAATATCAGAAATATGTGTACAAACAGCATCTAAAAAGTGACGGTCGTGAGAAACAACTAGAACTGTATTTTCATAATTTGCTAAGAAATTTTCTAACCAACCAATAGTTTCAAAATCCAAATCGTTGGTAGGCTCATCCATAATCAAAACATCAGGATTACCAAATAAAGCTTGTGCTAATAAAACACGAACTTTAAGTTTTCCTTCCATATCTGACATTAACATATAATGAAAATCTTCAGAAATACCTAAATTAGATAATAAAGAAGCTGCGTCAGAATCTGCATTCCAACCATTCATTTCATCAAACTGAATTTGTAATTCACCGATTCGATCTGCATTTTCATCTTTATAATCTGCATAAAGATCATCCATTTCTTTTTTAACGGCGTACAACACTTTATTACCCATCAAAACTGTTTCTAGAACGGTTTGTTCATCAAACATATTATGATTTTGGTTTAAAACCGACATACGTTTTCCAGGTTCTAATATTACATGACCTGAAGTTGGGTCAATATCACCTGCTATAATTTTTAAGAAAGTAGATTTTCCTGCACCGTTTGCACCGATGATTCCGTAGCAATTTCCTTGTGTGAAAGTTGCATTTACTTCATCGAACAAAATACGTTTACCAAATTGTACTGATAAATTTGAAACTGTTAACATGATTCTTTATTTGTTTTGGAAATGCAAAATTAGTAAATATTATCCATTATTGCTATTTTCAAGTCTTTTAAATATTTACAATTAGTTTAACGACTTTTTAACAAAACCTACAATTCTAAAAAACTATTTTTGTAGATAAAACAAACTTCAATTTTCAATGTTTAGTCAAAATTCTTTTTATAAATGTCTTTTTTTATCCATTACTACTTTATTGTGTTCTTGTAACAAAAAAACAGTAGATAAAAACGATTTCCATGCGTATTTTGGTGGTGAAATTATTAATCCAAAGGCATCTTATATTCTTTTTTGCAAGGACAATAAAGTTATCGATACGCTTCATATTAATAGTTTAAATCAGTTTTCTAAAAAATTTGATTCTTTAACTCCTGGTATGTACATCATCAAACATGGAGATAAAATAAAATATGTTTTTTTTGACAAAAATGATAGTTTAAATATAAGAATAAATACAAAAGATTTTGAACATGCTTCTTCTTTTTTTGGAACTGGAAAAAACAAGAATAATTTTTTACTTGAAATCTTCGCATCAAACATTGATGATAAAAACAATTTAGATTTTCATTATAGTAAGAATTATAAAAAATTCAAAAAAAGTAATGATTCTTTAAAAGATGCAAAAACTGCTTTTTATTTAAGAAGAAAAACCGAAATTGGTTGGAATCATGATTTTGATTTATACGCAAAAGCAATTTTAGATCTTGAATATTTTACTCGTTTAGAGATTTATCCATTTGCTCATTTAGAATATACCAATCAAAACATCAAGGATAGTCTTCCTAAAGATTATTACGATTTTAGAAAAAAAATAAACTTCAATAACGAAAAACTTAGTGAGTTTGCTCCATTTACAAGATATCTAGCTATCATGTTAAACTCTATTGTTTCAGATAGAAATCTTGAATCTGATTATGATCAAAATATTGCAAAACTTCAGATTGTAGATTCCTTAATATCAAATCAAAAAGTAAAAAATAAGATTTTAAATAATATTGCATTTGTTTATTTGTTAGAAGATCAAAATATTGAAAACAACAATAAATTTTTGAAACGTTATTTTGAAATTTCTACCGATTCTACACAACAAAATGAGATTCTTAAAATCAAAAATTCAATTAAAAATTTAAGTCAAAATAATAAATTACCAAATGTTGAGTTGGTTGACTCTAAAAATAAACTTTTTGATATAAATAAAAATATAAATAACAAAACAGTTATTGTTTTTTGGACTAAAAACGCGATTAATCATTATAATGCATCACAAAAAAAGATAAATGTACTTTCACAAAAACACAAAGATTATGATTTTATTTCTGTAAATATTGATCA